>JAJAZG010000458.1 GCA_026785865.1 Pseudanabaena sp. CAN_BIN31 | reverse complement strand
CTCAATAAGTTCTCTCGTAGTGATGAGGCAGGATGTAAGTATGTCGATATTCATGAAGGGATTGATAGCACTTTGATGATTTTGCAAAGTCGAATTAAGTCAACTCCTAGTCGTCCTGAGATTTTAATTAAAAAAAATTATGCCAATCTTCCTGAAGTGGAGTGCTATGCAGGGCAATTAAATCAGGTATTTATGAATCTGCTGACTAATGCGATCGATGCCCTTGAAGAAGATGCTCAGGCAAATGGAAATTGGGAAATCGTAAATGATAAGCCGCAATGGATTAGAAAAGATGGTAAAGTTTCCCAAATCTTGATCCAGACTGAGGTTATTACGGACAGTCAAGAACGCTTAATCGTTAAAATTTCTGACAATGGCAAAGGCATTCCTGAAGAATTACGCAATCGCTTGTTTGACTTATTTTTCACAACGAAGCCTGTCGGTAAAGGAACAGGCTTAGGGCTGTCGATCGCCTATCAGATCATCACCGAAAATCATGGCGGTAAGTTGTCGTTTAGCTCTGAAGTTGGTAAAGGTACAGAGTTTACAATTGAGATTCCTTTACAACAACCACAAAGTTAAAAGTAATAAAAATTATGCGATCGCAATGGGAATGTTTGCTCCAAAACCTTGGCTGTTGGCAAGGTTCATTTACTCGTTTATCGCCAAACGGCGAAATTTTAGAAGATATTCCTAGCGAAACCAGTCTGGAACTCAAAGCCGATAATCAAACTATGCGTCAAATTGTGCGGCGCTTTTATGATGGTCAGCCGCAGGATTTAGTTTTGGAATATCGTACCCTCAATCGCAGTACCACTTTTTTTGAGAACGGCGCGTTTTCACAGGGATCGCTACAATTTGCACCATATACTGAATTTGGAGCAGAGTTAGGGTTGATTTATGGCGATCGCCGTTTGCGTTTAGTTGCGCTGTATGACAAGGCTAGTCAACTCGATCGCTTTACCTTGATTCGCGAACAACTTCCCGATCGCACCACGCCCGAACGTCCACCATTGACCCTAAATGATTTACTCGGTAAATGGGAAGGCGAAGCAATCACAATTTCAGCAGACTGGCTGGAGCCAGAAGTCATGCCGACTATTACTGAATGGCAGCAGGAAGGCGATCGGGTGATCATGTCTTTACAAATGCAGACACCGATGGGAGCAAAAGCGATCGCCTCAATCGCCAGACTCGATCCTGACAATTCGCAAATATTACATTTCGAGCAAGAGGGTTTGCCGATCCAAACTTTATTTTTACCCGATGGCGCATCTGTGACTTGTCCTAAAGCGATCGCTACCCGTCAGCCATTTCGATTGTCCCTATCATGGCTACTAGAGCCAAACTTGCACCAACGCATGATCCGCGCTTACGACCTTAAGGGCGGCTGGAGTAGCCTCACCTTAGTGACTGAGCGCAAAGTGGGGTAGTCTGATAGTCTTACGAAGCAAGCCTTGAATTATTTACTCTCTAGCTATTACTTAACTATGTCCTTGCTGCCAATTATTGAGCAAATGCTCCTGCCCGAATTTTACGAGCATCCTGTTACGAAGCCCATTCAGCTTCTGCAAACCCATATTTCCTTTGTTCTACTCACAGGTTCCTATGCTTACAAGGTCAAGAAGCCAATGAATTTTGGCTTCCTAGATTTTTCCACCTTGGAAAAACGCAAATACTTCTGTGAAGAAGAACTTCGCCTAAATCGCCGTCTTGCTCCTGATTTATATCTTTCCGTTTTGCCAATTATTGAAACAGATGGAAAATATCATTTTGATAAAACTGGCACAGGAACACCTGTGGAATATGCGATCGCAATGCCAGAGTTCGCACAAGAGGATTTGCTAATTGAGATGTTTACTTCGGGCAGACTCACGGCTGACCATGTGAAACAGATTGGCGAACAGTTAGCAGCATTCCATCAAAATGCTCTAACCAATGACCATATCCATAGTTTCGGCACAATGGAATCAGTTCGTGCTGTTGCCAATGACAACTATGCATCTACTGAAAGTTATATTGGTATTGCTCAAACTCAAGCACAGCTTGATCAGACCCGTAACTATACCGAACAATTTTTTGCGGAAAATGCTGCATTGTTTAGCGATCGCATTGCTAAGGGTAAAGTGCGTGAATGTCATGGTGATGTCCATTTAAAAAATATCTGTCTCTATCAAGATCAGATTCAGATTTTTGATTGCATTGAATTTAATGAACCGTTCCGCAATAGTGATGTGCTGTACGATGCTGCTTTTCTATTAATGGATTTGCAAGCTCGTGGCAGAAAGGATCTCGCGAATATTTTCTTGAATACCTATCTAGAACGCACAGGTGATTATGAAGGAGTCGTGCTGCTGCCACTGCAATGCAGTATGCGTGCCTATATTCGCGCTAAGGTGACATCATTCCTGCTTGACGATCCAAATATTCCTGCGGATGTGAAAGCTGATGCTAAAACGGAAGCTTCGGCATATTATAAACTCGCGTGGGAATACACACAGCCAAAACAGGGTAAATTGATCATCATGTCGGGTGTATCTGGCTCAGGTAAAAGTACGACAGCTAAGGCGATCGCATCTGAGCAAGATGCAATTTATTTGCGATCGGATGCGATTCGCAAACAAATTGCGGGAATCGATTTGATGGAACGTGGTAGCGGTGACATTTATACGCCAGAGATGACTGCCAAGACTTATACCAGACTGTCTGAATTAGGTTCTTTGCTAGCTAGCAAAGGCTTTACAGTGATTCTGGATGCTAAATACGATCGCATTAGTTTGAGAAGTCAAGCGATCGCTGCCGCCCAAGCCCAAAACATTCCTGTAGAAATCATTTATTGCGATGCACCTGTGGAAGTTTTAGCGCAACGTTTACGCGATCGCACCGATGCTAACAACGACATCGCTGATGCCACGGTTGAGTTATTAGCTAGTCAGCAAGCCGCTTTTGAAGACTTCACTGATGAAGAATTGGCTTTGGTTAAAAAAGCATAGCGATCGCCCCTACCCAAAAGAGAGAGGTGGTGCGGAGCGCCGCTTCTCTCTTTTGGGTTTTATGTCCTAGCGAGACTGGAGACAGCTATATAATTAGTTATGCCAGATTAAGTCAAAGGTGTAGTTATGGTCGTTGCTTCCGTTATCGATCTCGTTAAGCCCATATCTTCAGATATGGCGGATCAAAATGCTAATCAAAATCAACCAACTATTGTAAGTTTGGATGAATATCGGGCGATCGCTGAAACCGCCGAAGAACATCTCGAATACCGAAATGGAGAAATTTTTATTATGTCTGGAGGGACTGCAAATCACAGCGAGATTACTTGTAACCTGATTATTTATCTAGGCTTTTTGTTAAGAGATACCGATTTTCGTATGTACAACGGTGATATGCGGATCTGGATTCCAGAATTTCAGTGTGGTACTTATGCTGATGCACTAGTGATTAATGGTGAGCCAGAGTTTAACGATCAGCGTACTGATGAGATTCTCAATCCTTTATTGATTGTAGAAGTTCTCTCGCCATCAACACAGGGCTACGATCGCGGTGAAAAATTCCGTAAATATCGCTCCATTCCTAGCCTCGCTGAATATCTACTCATCAGCCAATCAGAGCCATATATTGAGCATTATTCTAAATTAAAAGCTAATTCACAGCCTGAGAATAGTGATATCTGGCAATTTCAAATCCGCGATCGGCTAGACCAAAAACTTACATTACCTAGTCTCAATATCGAAGTTCCCCTTCAAGAAATTTATCACTGCGTTAAGTAACCAAAAAGAGATGTAGCGCGCGCTGTGCGTGCGCTACATCTCTTTTTTAATATTGCTTTAAGGTTACTCGAGATCAACTAAGCTCAATCTTGAGGTTTGTTCTTTTTTGCCTAGAGAAACTTCTACCTTTTTCAAAAGTTCTACTGTTACTTCAGCAAAGGCTTTAGATCCGCTTGAATTGGGATTAGATAAAGATGCGGGTATGAAACTATCTACAGCTTTAGCAACATTTACATCATTAGGGATTTTGGTTTGAAAAATATTGCTGCTGCTAAAGTCAGCACTTACGCGATCCATTACTTTTTGGTAATAGCGGCTCAGGGTAAAGCCTGCGGACATATTAAACACAATTCCCAATAGTTGAATATTAACTGAATTATCTTCTCGATAGACTTCGCGGAGTTTCTCAATCCGTCTTTGTAATAGCTGAATACCAACGACAGATAAGGGTTCAGGTCTGGCTGGCATCAGGTAATAATCACTGGCGACAAGACTGCTACGAGTGATCAGGTTATAGCCAGGAGCGCAGTCGAGAATGATGAAATCATAGTTTTTGAGGGCAGGTTCGAGAATACCCCTGATGAGCCCCTGCTCGAACTTGCTCCAAGTCTGCTGAAAAGTTTGTTTTTCTCCATATAGTAGCGATCGGTTATAGAGCATTTCTGAGACTAAAAATTCATCGTATAGATCGATATCACCCACTAATAGATCTAATCCTTGAACTTTGCAGACATTAGAGACTACCAAGAAATAATAGATCCCATAGCTTAGGTTGATT
>JAJAZG010000457.1 GCA_026785865.1 Pseudanabaena sp. CAN_BIN31 | reverse complement strand
TTCCCTTCCCACACCAAAAATAGACAGCAAAACCCAAGAACTGATGGCGCGAAGCGCCGCACCATCAGTTTTTGGATAGGAAGGGAGTATGATTAAACACTATGCAAAATTCTTCAACTCCCACCAGCGAAATCATCGTTAACATTTGCAATGAAAATGTTTCGCGACGGGCGCGAGTGCGCGAACACGTTAATCCGCTTGCCAAGAAATATAGTGTGGCGATCGCCCCACCAATTTGGACAGAAATTTATGCTGATTGCTCAAAGCCACTGAGTCTTGATATTGGCTGTGCGCGTGGGCGTTACATTTTACAGATGTCGCAACTGAGGCAAGATTGGAATTTTTTAGGTTTAGAGATTCGGGAGCCATTAGTTGATCGCTGTAATGAAGTCCGCGATGAACTGTGCTTAACAAATCTGCATTACCTTTTTTGCAATGCCAATGTGTCGCTGTCAGGACTACTAACTAAAAATTCATTGCATGAAGTAACCGTGCAATTTCCTGATCCTTGGTTTAAGCGCCGCCAACAAAAGCGCCGTACTGTTCAACCTGAATTAGTGGCGACTTTAGCGGATTTATTAGTTCCTAATGCTCCCATATTCTTGCAGTCAGATATTTTAGAAGTAGCTGAAGATATGCGCCAACATTTTGAAGCAAATGAGAATTTTGTTAATCTCGCTGGCGTAGGAAATTTTGCTGATGATGCAATTTTTCCTGAGCATACTCCTACCGAGCGCGAAAATTCGGTAATATCGCAAGGTCTGCCAATATATCGCGCTTATCTAAAACGAAAATAAGTAAACATAAAAACCCTCGATAAGCCTCTAGTTAAGCAATTTACTGATTTTGAAGCTAGAAAACTGAGTGGGTATAGAAGTGACGACTCCCGACGCTGATGCTACGCATACAACGCGGGCTTCTCAGCTAATCCACCTATCGGTTCGGAAACTCGCTGAGCTTTGTTTTAAGTCCGCGCAGCGCCCCTACGCAGACTATAATTTCTTACCTTGTACCCTACAGATTCTATTGTCTTGGGTGAAGTGCTGGTTTATTTGCGCTATCAGACAAACCTACTTGAGGAAATCGTATTTTCAAGATGAACCAACTTCTTCTATGCTGTGCAACGATTTTCGCTTACCAATAATCGTATTGCTACTGGTCAGAGGCTTATCAGACACCAATAGGGGTGAAGTAACCATCTCTATCTTACCATCCGATTGATCTTTTATAGCCAAGATAATTGTCCATTTTCGGGGCATCGAACCCCTCAATGGACTCGCTTTCATCCCGTCGCTCACCCTTGTAAACGGGTAGAGCGCGTGGCTTCCCGCTTGTTAAGCTAAAACCAATTTTCATTTAATTAAAATGGATCAGTTAAATCTACTGATTTCAAAAAATAACATCTACATAAACTACAACAGACCTTAAAAAATCCTAAAATACGAAATAGCGAAGTTATATAAAAGTTATATTTGTATCTTTAAGGCGTATCTATGACAGCTGATGAAGCATTAACATTTGTAGAGTTGTCGTTAAAAGGGCGAAGCCTGACTCGAGTTGAGCAGTCTGTCTTTGTTGGAGTATGGCAAGGCTTGTCGTATTCTGAGATCGCCAAGCAAACTGGCTATGATGCAGGTTATATAAAGTTAGTTAGTCATAAACTTTGGCACTTACTGACGGAAACTTTTGGCGAAAAAGTGACTAAAAATACAGTCCAAAATTTAATTCGCCGTCAGATGCAGGGGAAAAACCAGATTTATCGACAACTGCTCCTAATTTAAACTTTGCGGCAAGCAGTAGTCAGGATTGGGGTGAAGTGGTCGATGTAACTTTTTTTTACGGTCGGGATTCGGAGCTAAATATCCTAAAAAAATGGGTGGATCAAGATCGCTGTCGGCTAATAGCGATTTTGGGGATGGGGGGATTAGGCAAAACGGCTTTGTCTGTAAAGCTTGCTCAGCAGTTAAAAGATAAATTTGACTTTGTGGTATGGCGATCGCTAAATAATGCCAAAACACCAAGCGAAATGTTAGTCGCAATCATCCATTTTCTATCACAGCAGCGAGAGACTCCTGATACAACTGACACAAATGCTCTAATTTCTCGCTTGATGGAATATTTACAGCGCTATTGCTGTTTATTAATGTTAGACAATTTTGAATCGGTACTTAAAGACGAGGCTCAAGCGGGGTCATACCGCAAGGATTATGAAGGCTATGGTTCTCTTTTAAGAAGGATTGGCGAAGTTTCCCATCGTAGTTGTGTGATCATTACTAGCCGTGAGATGCCTGAAGAAGTTGCAACTTTGGAGGGCGATATTTTGCCTGTGCGGGCTTTACAGCTAGCTGGGTTAGATGAATCTGCCGCCGAGCGGGTACTGGAAGCCAAGGGAATCAAAGCCATGTCAAACGATTTACATCGGTTGGTAGATTGGTATCGCGGTAATCCATTGGCGCTGAAGATTGCTGCCACTTCGATCAAGGATCTCTACTCAGGTAATATTGATCGCTTTTTAGGACAAAAGACGATTATTTTTAGCGGTATTGGCGATCTGATCGAGCAACAGTACCAGCGACTTACGGCTCATGAAAAACAAGTTAGGGTTTACCAAGAAATAATAGATCCATTAATTAGGATATAATTGCAGAAACTAGAGAAAGGAAATAGGAATGATTGAAGTAAGAGACGAAGCGAAAAGGCTGTATAAAAAGACAGCAGAGAAACTGAAGGGAAGT
>JAJAZG010000456.1 GCA_026785865.1 Pseudanabaena sp. CAN_BIN31 | reverse complement strand
CCTTTCCTCAAGACATAAGTTAAAATATGGGCTAACTAAACAAACGCTAAATTTATGAATATTAAGTTAGATTTGCCTAGTCCATAGAGCAGGATTTATATATAGAGGCATCAAAGTTAAATATAAGCTTGTCTGATTATATTCTCAAGGTTTTGATGTTTAGACAGAGTTGGCTGGTTTTGGAAGAGATGGAAGATGCTGAAGATATCGCAGATGCTGAAATTGCTTTGCAGGAAGATGGTTTTATTCCTTTGGCAGATGTTAAAAGGGACTTAGGAATTAGTTAGATGTCATACGAGGTTGGGTTTAAGCCTTCTGCTTTGAGGGAGATTCGGAAGTTAGATGAGGCGGCTCGGAAAGTAATTATCGCGGAGATTGAGTTGCTTGCGGATAATCCTCGCCCAGATGGTTGCAAAAAACTGAAAGGAGAAGTTGATTTATACAGAATTCGTGTTTTTGGTAATTATCGTGTTGTTTATGAAATACAGGATCGTAAGTTGATAGTTACTGTAGTTAAGGTTGCTCATCGGCGCGATGTGTATCGCTAGTGAGCGGAGATCTCGTAAGATTCACCAACAATCGATCGCAAGTTTTCTAGCACAGATAAAAAGATAACGAGAATGCGATCGCTCATAAAATTTTGAGTCTAGCGCTATCCTTTCTGGTGTAAAGATTGATTGTCAATCTTGCAAATAAATTACTTTGTAGTTACAATGTAAGTATGAGTGAGTTATGTTTTGACTGGGACGATCAAAAAGCAAAAACAAACGAGCGCAAACATGGAGTTTCATTTGAAGAAGCGCGAACGGTTTTTTATGATGAAAATGCGCGGTTACGCTATGATCCAGACCATTCTCTAGATGAAGAACGATATATTCTTTTGGGAATTAGTCGTTTGTTTCGCATTTTGGTAGTGTGTCATGTTTATCGAGAGGGCGATGTCATAATTCGGATTATTTCAGCCCGTAGAGCTACAAAACAAGAGATTCAACAGTATCGTAAGTTTGACCTATGAAAGATGAATATGATTTCTCTGATTCAGTTCAGAATCCATACTTTAAAAAGTTGAAAAAGCAGGTGACAATTCGCCTAGAAGAAGAGGTTGTAGATTATTTCAAAGGTATTTCTGAGGAGGTCGGCATTCCTTATCAGAGTCTAATAAATCTATACCTTCAGGATTGTATGCGATCGCAAAAAAAATTGTCACTTGAGTGGATACAACGAGTATAGATAAGACTTACTTGTTATTCCTTCAATGTGATGTAAGAAAGCGTGATCGCCTTTCACAAACCCAAAAGTACATCGATCGCAAACCGATCCAACCACAAGCCCGATCGCCTCAAACATACCAACAACGATCGCAAGTTTTTTAGCACAAGTACAAAGATGACAAGAAAGCGATCGCCTTTCACAATTCCCTAAATATGGCGATCGCTTGATAGTATTTGATAAAATGTTAAGTAAATAACGCAACTCTTACAAACTTATGTTTAGAGACACAAAGCTAATTAGTATATCTGACGAAGTTATGGGTGGTACTCCAGTTTTTACAAATACAAGAGTTCCCGTACAGACGTTTTTAGAATATCTCAAAGCAGGAGAATCAATTGATGATTTTCTGGATGGATTCCCAACTGTAACTAGAGAACAGGTTATTTTCTTCTTAGAAGAATTGGGAAGAACATATTTCAGTGTGGCGGCTTAATTATGAAGCTTCTTTTGGATGAGTGTATTGATCGCAGGTTTGCTAGAGAGCTTGTTGGTTAGGGTGCGACCTCTATCTGATAAAGCCTTACTGCGTCAGCGTTCTGGCGTTCTCTAATGCAGTACACAATTTCTGGAGAGATTCGATAAAAGCTATGCTAGGCAAGGCTTTGATTGTCCTCAAGGAGTATCAGGAAGAGGTCGCACCCGTTGGTTATGAGGTGAAGACAGTTCCTCAGATGGGATGGGCGGGGGTAAAGAATGGAAAGCTGCTAGCTCTTGCCGCAGTCGAGTTTGATGTTTTTATCACGGTCGATCGCAATTTGTCTTTTCAACAAAATCTGCCGCAGTTTGATATTGCGGTTGTTGTTTTGCAAGCACCATCAAATAGTTTGACGGCGCTAAAGCCTTTAGCTTCAAATGTTTTAGCGATTCTGGATTCAACAAATAAAGGTCAGGTTACGGTTGTTACGGGATAAAAAAGCAATCTCCTCAGATTCACCAACAAGCGATCGCAAGTTTTCTAGCACAGATAAAAAGATAACGAGAATGCGATCGCCTTTTACAATTTTCTCAGTATGGCGATCGCTACTATATTTTACTTTTCTATCTATTGCGTTTCTCCTCTTTTCTAGTCACTCCATCAATAGAAATAACTCGAATGTTTTCTTCATCAAGTTCAAAGATTGCACGTTGACCGAAGTCTTCAGCCAGCTTACAGGCTTCTAATATATTCATTCTTTCTATTACAAAACTAGCTTGTTTCCAATTACCATCAGATGATTGACCAATTACTTTAATAGATTTTAGTCTACGATAATTTAGTAATTTACTGAGACACTCAGTTCTCCTATCATTTGTTTGGGCTTCAAGCACTTGTTCAAACGGATTTTCTGCTGAAATCACGAAAATAGGTGCTTTCATTGGTAAAGGAATAGCATTTGCTCCAACCCAAAATATTTCCTCATCATCTGTTGTGCGTTCTACAATATGACTCTTGATAAAAGCATCCCATACTTGCCCTCTACTTTCAATCTTTGAAGAGACAGTCTCTATCAGTGAATCAATTTTATTGATAAGGAGAATAGCCTCAGATAAATTATCTGAGCTTGCCAAAATGCTTCGTCCATGTGCAAAATGGTTCCTTAGCTTGATTATAAATCCAGTTCCTTTATCAAATTTTTTCCCTGAGTCAAAACCTAAATCAGAATAAAGACTAGGTTGTTTCTTAATTTTATTGACTACGGTAGACAAAGAGTATGGTTCTCCATCAATATAATCTTGTGAGTGAGTATCTGGAATTGGTGAAGGAGTATCTGGAATAGGAGTATTGGTATATGTCCCTAAAAGCCTTCTCAGTCCTGCTTCTAGCATAAGAATCTTAGCTAATAAATATAACGACACGGCAGGTTTACCCAAATCATCAAATGTGACGATACCTTGTGGCTTACTTTTCCCCCAGACAAAGAACCAGCCATCAGGAAAAGCAGCAAGTCTTTCAAATGCTTCTTGTAGAGAGGCATTGGGGCTAACCATAACAGCTTCATTTATTGGATGAAGCACCTTGCGAACAGGTTCGCTGTCATGGAGTTTTTCAATCTCTACTTTTGATACAAACCCTAGTTGTTGCTCTCCATCGCTGATGGGTACGATATCAAAATCATTAGCAGTCATCAAAGCCAATACTTCTAGAGCGGGTGCATCTGGATGAGATTCAATCAAATCCATAGTTGCAAAGTGCTTGACACAAATTGCATCATTTGCCAACACGTCTAAATCTGCAATATTTTTAAACATAGTCAACCCTAAAAATTACGAATGTGTGTAATTAGGGTTTACCAAGAAATAATAGATCCATTAATTAGGATATAATTGTAGAAACT
>JAJAZG010000455.1 GCA_026785865.1 Pseudanabaena sp. CAN_BIN31 | reverse complement strand
GACTAACCACAGACCTCTTCGCCACTTCTTTCATCGTACTTTTTCCTTCTTGATAGACTCCGATTACTCGTTCTCTCAAATCCAGTGAATACGGTTTTCCCGTTTACATTTTCTCTCATTTGAAAATCGCTATATCACCAAGAATCTAGTCACGGTGCGAGATGTCCAAAAAGCCGATCGCTCATTAACGTTCATAGCTAAAAATCAGAAGGAACGACAGGAACAGAGGTAGATAGGGAAAGCGCTATCGCTAGAAGTCCACAAGGATTTGAGAGATAAAAATGAACAACGAGAATTGTCGAATGTTACTATATAAAGCTAGCAACTATTATGTAATAGTGGGCTTCACTTTATCAATGAAAAAAATAGCAGTCAGACTCAAAGATCATTATGCCTGCAAAATTCTCGAATGCAATCAAGATACAGTACTATTTATCCCACCAAAAGCTGAAACGATCCAGCAAATGCTAGCAAGTGGAAAAATACAAGACTGCACCAATCAAAACTCAAAGATATAAATGTGATAGCTACAGGATCATATCCTGTAACTATCCCTTAAACACGCATTCTATTATTGATTTTACGACAAAAACAAAAACTTTAGAGATTCTAAAATCCTCTCTATAGATGGCTTTGAAGCACATATTGCAGGTTTTTATATGTATGCTGTAGTCATGCCTACTTTAGCAGCAGATGGAGATATATTCCTTTTAGCAACTTTTATTCTTTGAGTGGCTTTAATACGGAAGGTTTGGCTTTTTGCTCTGATGCAATGATGTCAACTGTTGTAGCTGTATCTGGTACTAATTTATTGGATACAGGGCTACCGTCCTCTCCAAATATTTTTGGCTCGACTACTTCTTCGTCATCTAAGAAGCCATCGCCATCAACTGTGCGATCGCTTGCTTGATTGATCTGGTCTTCAGGAACAGTTGCTTGCACATTTGGTATTGTCATAAATGCTCTCTCAGATATCTCGCGAGTGAAATTAAAACTTACTTTTAGTAAAGCTTTAGCTTATGTGCTTTTACTTTCTCAAAACTATGCTTGAGTTAATAATTGAGATGAATGCATTGATTGATTTCGTTATAAAATGTAATATTAAATCCCATTTAAGAATCGTTTAGCTTCTCTCAGACTGCTTTTTTAAGGAGGCTTTAGGGATTATTTAGTTTTGCAGACTAGGTGACAATTCTTAAATTGGGCGACTCATCAACCCTTGCTTGTCGTAATTCTGAAGTGGCGATCGCTTTAGGCAGTTCGCAGTAAACAACTAAAATTGGCTCTGGGATAGACATATCAGCTTGTATTGGATTAGTTATCTAGCCACGAATCACAATAATATCTCTACCATCGGGACTAATGACATTCTCAATCGTAGTCCGATCGCTTATCGGCGGCAAACCAGAACGGCGATCAAAGATCACCAACCATCCTGTATCCAAACTCAACCCCGATAAGTACTTATCCAATTGTGGCAATCCTTCCTTGAGTGGATCTGGTCTGCCGTCTCTCCATACCTTCAACTCCATTGCCAAAGTCAGTTTGCCATAGCGCAGACAAATATCCATCTTGCCCGAACCGATTGCATATTCCCTTTCCAGCGTCCCACCACCATTAACAACACGGTGTAGAAAAGCCATCAATACTATGTGTGGGGCAATCTCTGGATAGGGTGTACTTCCAAATAATGGTTCTCCATGCTGCCGCCAGAACAATAGAAACGAATCTAGTAGCGCTTGGGCATTGAGGTTACCATCATTATCTAGCCATGTTGGTGCTATTGAAGTTAAAGACGCGATCGTAATTGAAGCTAATACTTTAGGAATTATTTCTCGATAGATTGGATTAGCAATTTGAATGCCTCCTCTACTATCTCGGCTACACAAACCTATGTCGAGTACGAAGCGTAAGTCATCTTCGGGCATATTGACTAGTTCCTGCCCTGACAAAATTGGTTGGATAATCACTCTGACTCTATCTTCTCTCAGTCTCTCAGCGAGGCTATCCAGATGCGTATCTTGTCTCTTGATCAAGATCTCCTTCGCCTGATTCACCAATTCTGGCGTAATGGGAAGCATAGGATCTTCAGCGATGTATTCCGTAATTTCCTTAGCGATCGCATTGACTAACCAAGGCTGACCCTGTGTCAAATGAAAAGCTAAATCAATCGCTTCATCGGTAGATATTTGTCCCGTTGCCTCTGTATGTTGCTGATAAAGACTTCTCACATTTTCAAGAGTGAAGTTACTCAGTGTAAATGAGCGTACTTTGATATTAAAAGGACTAGAGGTATTTAGGCGATCGCTTCCTCCTGACGCATATTTATAATCCCGCACATCGCGCATCCCCACCAAGGCAACTGACTGCGGAAATCCCTGTGGACGGCGTGGGAATCCATCCCTCAACTGTCGTAACACAGTCATCAAAGTTTGATTTTGTAGAGAATCTATTTCATCAATGAATATTACTAATGGTCTTGGTGAAGCCGCCGACCATACCTTTAAAAAATTACCAATACGCTGTGGTGGCTGATTTAGATCGTAGGTGGGTGGTTTAAGTTCGTCTGGCAGCCAAAAATCTGCCGCATCTCGCCATGCTGCTAAGATGGTTTCTTCTGCTTTTTCAGGTTCATCGGGGAAAGTTGACCCCACTTCTGCCGATACCATTACCGATGTATACGCGCCACTAGCAGTTAATTCTTGCGCGAGGGTGAGCATTGCTGTCGTTTTACCCACCTGACGCGGTGCGTGGATTACGAAGTAATTGCGTTGGGCAATCAGTTGCTCAAGTTCAGGCAAGCGATCGCCCGCAGGCAACATGTAATGTATGTCAGCCTGACAAGGACCAGCAGTATTAAACCATTTCTTCATAATCAGCAACGTAGGTGTTATCCATGTCCAATATATCGCAGTGAGCCGAGCAAACCCCTAAAAAGCTTGAAATCTCGTTAGACTAAATGAGTATAAATACTTATTCATATAAATTTTATGGCAGATAAGTAACAATTATCTGTTCTAAGATATCTCTAAGATATGTTGAGGTTTGGGAGACGGTATTGTGATTATGACCACAAGTTTGCTGCAGAGGTAAACTTATAATGTCAAGACTAAGAGGAAATGCTTGGGATCTATACTGAGAATATGTTTGGATGGCAAAAGATGAAGATGAGGTGTTAGTCAGAACTTGTTCAACATTGTCAATCCGCCAATATTTCTAACCCACATTCCGCTCGTAAAGGAAGGGTAAAATAAATAGCGAAAGGTAGAGTAGAAGGAAAAAAGCAGGAGAAAGTTATTAACAGCAAAAATACAGAGATAAAAGTAGCGAACCTAGACCATCTAGGAATCGTGGCAGGAATAATCGATGAGATCGGAATTGTAGAATATGTAAACGCGAGTATCGGGAGAAGCTCAAGGGAAAAAGTAAGCGCAGGGATAATGGTCAAAGCAATGATCCTAAATGGATTAGGATTTGTATCTGCGCCGTTGTATATGTTTAGTAAATTCTTTGAAGGAATAGCGACAGAACACTTATAAGGAATAACCGCCGAACAAATCAACGATGACCGCATTGGCAAAGTATTAGAT
>JAJAZG010000454.1 GCA_026785865.1 Pseudanabaena sp. CAN_BIN31 | reverse complement strand
TCGATCGCTGGTGGCGAAAAAATAGCATGGGTCGCACAAGCATAAACCTGTCGCGCTCCTACTTTTCTCAACAGCTTAGCTGCTTCGTAGATGGTTCCAGCCGTATCAATCATGTCATCGACAATCACAGCCGTTTTACCTGCGACATCACCAATCACATTCATCACCTCCGCCACGTTGTGACTTTGGCGACGTTTATCGATGATTGCTAGAGGCGCGTCATTAAGTTTTTTGGCAAAGGCCCGAGCGCGTGCTACACCGCCCACATCTGGCGAAACCACCACCAAATCAGATAGCTTCTTTTCAGTGAGGTAGTCAAACAAAACTGGAGAGCCATAGACATGATCGCAAGGGATATCAAAATATCCTTGAATCTGGGCTGAGTGTAAGTCCATCGCAATCACGCGATCGGCTCCAGATTGCACAATTAAGTTAGCAACTAATTTTGCGGTGATCGATTCTCGTCCTGCGGTTTTGCGATCGGCTCGCGCATAGCCGTAATAGGGCATAACTGCGGTGATCTGTCTAGCTGAAGCACGACGACAGGCATCAATCATGATCAATAATTCAGTCAAGTGGTCGTTGACAGGGCGACAAGTTGGTTGAATCAGATAAACATCACAACCCCGAATCGATTCCTGCACTTGCACATAGACTTCGCCATCTGCGAAATTTTTTCGCACCATGGGACCCAACTCAATACCTAGATAACGAGAAATCTCTTGAGCAAGAGGCAAGTTTGCTGAGCCAGCAAACAGCCTAAGCCGATCTTCGCCGCTAGTTAAAGAAGGTAGTCTGTGAAGTCCATGCCGAGTAGTCGTTAAGTTTGTCACTTCAATTTATCTGTAGGTAACATAGCCATTGTTCTATTGTCGTGCTTAATTCGCTATTCACATCATCAATTTACCGAAAAATCGAATCAAATTAGATGAGTTTCTTGGGATAATCCCGCAATTTGGGTTTTATTTTGGTGGACGACGACGCTGTAAGAAGTCAGGAATGTCTAGCCCTGGTTTACTGAGTTTAATTTCAGATTGTGTAGTAAGCGGCGGTGGTGGTGAGGCGGCGGTTCGAGGGTTAGCAGGTTGGATCGGCTGCACTTTTCGAGAAATTTGCGGCGGGATCGCTGGATGTGTCTTTGGCGCAAAACCAGTGGCAATGACAGTGATCCGAATCTCGCCTTCCATCCTAGGATCAATGACTGCGCCAAAAATAATATTCGCATTTTGATCGACAACTTCATAAATTGTCTCCGCCGCAGCATTGACTTCATGAAGGGTCATATCTTCACCACCTGTGATGTTAAAGACCACACCACTTGCGCCTTCGACTGAGGTTTCGAGCAAAGGCGAAGAAATAGCGGTCATCGCGGCTTCTCTGGCTCTAGACTTGCCTGAGCCGATGCCAATCCCCATCATCGCTGAGCCTGCATCTGCCATGATGGCGCGAATGTCAGCAAAGTCCACATTAACGAGACCAGGGATCATGATGATGTCCGATATACCCTGTACGCCTTGGCGCAGGATATCATCGGCAACCCGAAAAGCTTCTTGGACTGGAGTTTGCTCAGAAATTACGGAGAGCAACTTGTCGTTGGGGATCACAATCAGAGTATCAACCCGACTCTGCAAGCCTGCGATGCCTTCTTCGGCTTGCTGACCGCGGCGGCGACCTTCAAAGGTAAAAGGACGGGTGACTATTCCGATTGTCAGTGCGCCTGCTTCCTTGGCGACTTCCGCAATAATCGGAGCCGCGCCTGTACCCGTACCACCGCCCATACCTGCGGTGATAAATACTAAATCGGCTCCTTCGACGGCAGCGGCGATGTCATCGCGTGACTCTTCAGCAGCTTTCTGCCCGATCGCAGGATTACCGCCAGCACCTAAACCTCTGGTCAGTTTTTGACCCATCTGAAACCGTTTAGAAGCAGATGACTGAAGTAGTGCTTGAGCGTCTGTATTAAATGACCAGAACTCTACACCGAGCACTTCACTTGCAATCATGCGATTTACAGCATTGCCGCCGCCGCCACCAACACCAATTACCTTGATTTTTGCAATACTGCCCAACATGATATTATCCACTTTTGTATCAATGCCTAACTGCTGCTTCATCCGATTGTGAGAGTGACCTAGGTGTAGTCTAGAGTTATTTGAAAACTCGGAAAGTTCATCCATTTGCAAGTCTACGTCTCCATTTTCTGAACTATTTGAGTCCAAATCTGACCAGTCATTTTGAGATATCAATTATCAAGGGATTTCATAAGTAGAATCGTTTTTGATAATGCTCTTTAGATTTTGCTAAGCCTAAACCACATTCGATTCAGAAGTTCGAGTAACAGTTTAAACCTACCAGAAGAGAATAATAATAGCCTTAAAAAGCCAATTTAGAATTTTGTTTCCAAAGATTTATCTTTTGGGGGCATATTCATTTCTAAAATTGGGTCACTTGGTTGACTTATGTCAATGTGTTTAAAGGTTTTTACCTTGTCGGACAGTGTTCGCAACCTGTCAAGTGTCTCTAGCTGTGTTGTAAATAATGATGGTTTGTATGTTCCAAAATACACAAGCCCTAACTC
>JAJAZG010000453.1 GCA_026785865.1 Pseudanabaena sp. CAN_BIN31 | reverse complement strand
CGCATCTTGGCGATCAAGAATAGCCCGCGTCACAGGACGACCCAAAGCTCCCTTAACGCGCCGATCTTCGATTTCATTGGCACTCCATTTCTGGAAGTCGCTAGCAGTTTCTTGGACTTGATTCCATACTGCTCCTGCACCTTCCATAATTTGTTCACCTGCATTACTAGCTGTCGATTTAAGCCGACCACCAACATCTGATGCGATCGCGCCCGTTTTGGTTTGCATAGTTGCGGTCGTTGACAAGCCGACAGAGCCGAGTAGCGCCTGTTCGCGATCGTAAGTTTTGGCGCGTTCGATCACCTGAGTTGTAACGATTTGCCCAGGAGCCGCGACAATGTACCCGTCCTCGGTTTGCACCATTTGCATCACCCGCCGTCCTTGAGCTTGTTCAACAGTCAAGCTGGCGATCGAATTTGTAGCACTTCGTCCTACAGCTTGGGCTTTCTCACTAGTAAATTGGGCGGCTTCTTTAGCTTTCTCGCCTGTAAATTGGGCGACTTCTTTAGCTTTTTCACTGGTGGCGTGTGCAACTTCTTGGACTTTCTCACCAGTAATTTGCATGGCAGCTCTAACGCCACCAATCTGCTCTTGCATCAGATCGGCTGTCTCTGAAGGGATAAAAGCCACATCTTCACCAATTTTGATGGTCTGAGGTGCAGGTACAAAAGATCGTCCAGAATAAGCATCGGCAAATAGTCCGCCCGAAACTTCATATCCTTCTACTCGACCCGTCTGGTCATCGAAGTAAAGGTCAATCATAGTTCCGAGATCTCGACCATCTACAGTCATAATTCGAGTGTCTTTCAGAATGTTGTTATGGTCTAAAACCTCTTCAATCCTAGGTATTGTATTAGCTACTACGATAGAATCTCTAGAAGCAACAATCACTGCATCTGGACCGATCGCTTGCACTTCAGCTAACGGTAATACGCGCGCTGAGGTAAACCAACCACCTTCATCTACCAGAAAACCTAACAAAATATTATTGACTTGATCAAAAACTAAATCGGTTACAGTTTCAAATTTCTCACCAGTATCATAGGCGATTACTGGTTTGCCAAGCAGGTCTCTTCCCTTTCGCATGATTTACATCCTAATCTTGATTGAATTTTGTTTAATTACATTGAATTAAAGAAGCAAATCTCTTTGCTTCTTTAACTTCTATCGAACAATCTCACGGTCTTTAGAAGTCACTGGGACAAGACTATTTGGATTTGTGCTTTTACCAAAATTGGGAATCACATCGATCACACCAATGTATTCCAAAGTTCCAGCCGTGGCGATCGCTAACAGAAAAAATACACCACTGTAAATCAATCCCTTATCAGAGCGTTTACCTACTAATCTTGGCATAATACTTTTTCATCCTTTCTAATGGAACACATTCACTTCAGTACTACGAAACTAAGTTAAATTAATAACTTTCAATTATCACTTTCGTAGGTGGCTGGGTTATTTCTTGAGTGAATTGAATGAGTTGATTAACTTAAGTTACAAAACGTAACAAAATAGGAATCGCCTTAAGTTGCTTGGAGATTATTGACTCGATGACCAGTATTAAGCAAAATCTCCTTGGCTGTAGTCACATCATCCTGTTCACCCATGATTACCACCAAAAAATTTCCTGCGGCGATCGCTGTTTCATATGTATTAGCGTCCGCTGCTGCAATTCCTGCGCCTACTAAAACCTTCTTCAATCCACCAGCTAATGCGATATCTTGCCAGTTTAGTGAACCAAATCCATGCTCAGAATTTTGATAATTTGTACCCAGCACCGAAATCTTTCCTCTGCTAATACCTGTATTGTGAATTTCCGTTGCAACATTTTCTGCGCTATTACTATCAGGAAAAATATCAGCAATAGTAAATTTCTCAATTACATGAACAGGTTCCTGTTTTAGATCGCCGACTTCTTCTATGTACATCGGTGGCTCGACTGCATAGTTGTTCACCAATCCTTCTGTGTCTACGGTGTAGCCGTCAGCGGTCTGAATACTGTCAGCATCCTCTGAGTTATCAGGAGTATGCTTATAATCGCTTCCTTCTCGTTGTTTACGAGCGTTTGTTTCGGCTGGAACGATATTAGGATCGAAAGAATCGGTGGTTGATGCAACTTTAACTTCTGTACTCATAATGTTCTCTTCGCTAAAATTTAGCCCTGAAATTTAGGTCTACTCAACAGAATCAAATCAATAATTCTGTATGTACTATCAACCAATCTGACAGATCGTTGGGTTACTCGCTGATTGAATTGATTCAATTGATTAAATACGTTGCAAAACTTAAAGATAAGTAAACATAATTAAACCCAAAAAAGCTGTAATGCTGGCACAGCCAGCATTACAGCTTTTTTGGGTTTAATTATGCCTATCTACTTACTCCCTTCCCAGTACAGCCTATTGAGGGTTTGAGTAATACAGATAATTTTTTAAAAGTGCCGCTTCGCGGCACTTTTAAAAAATTATCTGGGTTCTATAGCAGCGCAACGCTAACTTTTGTACTAGGAAGGGAGTAAGAAAAATATTTTTCAAAACGCGCGATCGCTTCTAAAATTTTTACTTCGCTCAGCCACCATATGATAGCAATGTTGCACATTAGAATTTTTAAAAGGGTTGCAAAGCAACCCTTTTAAAAATTCTAATGATTCTTGTTTGAGCGCAAAGCGCTATATTTTTTAGACAGGAGTTGAGAATCGAATTTTGAGATAGTCATCTTCCATTTTTGCGCCCGCAGTTTGCAGCAGCGATAGAGCTTGAGGCAAAACCAGATTACGTCGATGATTGCCAATCCGAATATTTAGCTCATCACCAGTCTTAGTTAACTCGATCTTCTCTTTCGGAACACCTGGTAAATACAATTCCAAACAATATTGCTTATTCTCTTCCACCACGCGCATCGTGTTTTCTTTGTAATACACTTGCGATGGATCTTCATCACCACATAGAGTCTCTTTTAGTCGCTCTAACGCCTCGATTCCACACATTTCTTCAGCATAAAGTGGAATTTCTCTGATTGGTAAAGGATGAAAATCGCGATGAATTTGTTCGCAATATTGCTTCTGGTTGTCTTTCCAAGCTTTGAAAAATGGATCTTGAACTTCTTCAGGAATGATACGATTGGCGATGACCATATCGGTCGCCACATTATAGAGACTGAGATAAGAATGCGCTCTCAAGGATTCATTGATCACCATCTTCTCTGGATTTGTCACCAGTCTGACAGTGGTAATGGTGTTGTCAGTGAGGATTTTTTCTAAAGCTTCTAGTTCTTCATAAAACTCATAGGGAGCGTCCATTACTTCTTTGTTCGGCAAAGAGAAGCCAGTCACGCGCTTAAAAATCGGCTCAAATACTGGATTTAGAACCTGAGCCATACCTTGCAGTGGCTTATAAAATTTCCGCATGTACCAGCCAGCGACTTCAGGGAGTGAAAGTAGGCGCAGGGCTGTACCCGTTGGCGCAGAGTCGATAATGAGTACGTCATATTCTTTTTCGTCATAGTGACGTTTGACGCGGACTAGTCCAAAAATCTCATCCATACCAGGTAAGATCGCCAATTCTTCAGCCTGTACACCATCAAGTCCACGCGCTTGAAGAACTTCGCTGATGTAACGTTTGACTGCACCCCAGTTCCCTTCTAATTCTCGTAATGCGTCCAGTTCTGCACCCCAAAGGTTAGGACGAACTTCTTTAGGATCATGTCCCAACTCGACCATAAAGCTATCGGCGAGGGAGTGAGCAGGATCGGTGCTCAAAACCAAGGTTTTATAACCTAACTCAGCACAGCGCAAACCTGTGGCGGCGGCGACAGAAGTCTTACCAACTCCGCCTTTTCCTGTCATTAAAATAATACGCATAGTCGATTTAACTCGTGTTGTTTAAAGTTTAATTTGAGATAAATAAATAGCTTTGTAAATCTTTACATTTACATCATTCTAGCACCGATATAGAGAGCGATCGCTAGATAACAGGTAATATATTTAGTAATCTAAAAGCCCTGTATAGCTTCTCCCCACATGAATCAGCAACCAGACTCTCCCATTAACTTAAGATACCTTAACGAAATATCACAGGGAGATATTAAATTTGAGATTGAGCTTTTTCAGGTCTATTTTGAAGATGTTTTACCTCGGACACAAAAGATTCGTGTGGCGATCGCTGATAACGATTGGTCAAAAATTATGCATCAGGCGCATCAGGTGAAAGGCGCTAGTGGCAATGTGGGAGCTTGTCAGATGGAGATGTTAGCCATACAACTCGAAGAGTCAGATCGCGATCGCAATTCAGAAACAGTGTTGGCAATTGTTGATGAGATGTTGATCAGCATGAAGGCAATTGAGGATTTCGTAGCCAAAAAAGTTGCTGATTTTTCGAGTTAATCCTGAGACTTATAGACTCAAAATAAGACTATAATGGCGATTAGTTATCAAATATTTGTCATGACTCTTCCGTTTTCTATACTAACCGATCATACCTATGAGCTAATGGATGTAGAGGCGATCCAAAAAGCTTTGGGGCGATCGCGTGCTTCTATCTATCGCTATGCCAATACTGACCCAATGGAAGGTTGGCGGAATTTGCCATATAATCCCAAAAAATTAAATCCTGAGTTGCGTGAAAGCGATCGCGAGCCTTTGTTATTTCATCCCACCGAGGTCTCAAGATTTGCGCGGGATGTTTTGAAGATAAAACAGGTGACGATCCAAGTACAAGAACCGATCCAGAATGAGACTAATCGCTTATTGCGAGAGATTTTGCAGGAACTGCAAGCGCTTAATCAAGCGATCGGTTCTACTCGTAATCCCTAAAAGAGAGGACGCACTGAGTGCGTCCTCTCTTTAAAATCCAAAAAGCTGTGGGGGGCCGCCCCCGGGGGCCGCCCCCGGTTTTTTTTTTTTTTTTTTTTTTTTTTTTATTT
>JAJAZG010000452.1 GCA_026785865.1 Pseudanabaena sp. CAN_BIN31 | reverse complement strand
TCTTTGGTCATCCTGTCCACTGTTGTATCAGCAATATTTAACAAATTATCTAAATTTAAGTCCATAGCGCTTAACTGTTGTATTTGTGTTGTGCTATACATTATACACCCTAAACCCAGAAGAGCCAGAAGATGAATGTTGAGGCGATCACATTGACCTTGTAATAAAAACTGCGGTAATATGCCCTCAAAATAAGAAGTAAACCGCAATCGCGGCATAATACATAGTTAGGCATACAACCTGTCGAGTTCAAAGTTAAGAAATTTTTTAGATGGTAGATGTTGATATAGCTTGTCCAGTTTGTGAACAGATTCATACAATCTCAGTTTCTGAGGAACAGCGTTGGGGCAAGGAAGCAATAAACTTCTTTTGTCCTGCTCTTGATCGTCGATATCGGCTTGTCGGATCCTACGTGGATACACGGCGCAGATTTTTTGACTCCCCAGAATTAGAGGCATTCACTGAAAAAATTGAGGAGCAGCTAAAAACTGAACTTGGCTCGATTGACTTCATAAAGAAGTTTGAGAGGTGGAAGACAATTGATTATCCTCCAATCGGTCTTATTGATGAGTATCAATATGAAATTCAACAAATTATTAACACTTACTGTATGGGATACTTTTATCCAGCAGTAACATCAGCTTGTTGTTTAGCAGAAAGAATTCTAAATCGGCTTGTAATAAAGACCCGAGATTATTTCAAGTCACACCCTGAATACAAAAAGATTTACCGAAAATCTAGTTTTGACGACTGGGAAAAAATGCTATGTCTGATTTCTGATTGGCAATTAGTTCCTGAAAATGCTGTAAATCTATTTCGCAATTTAATGCCAATTCGACACGAAAGCATTCACTACAACGAGAACTATGATTTTGAATCTATAGCTCCTGTTGCTATTAATAATCTTATTGCAGCAATTATAGAAATCTTCGGAGTAGAAAATCGTAAAGATATTTATTTGGTGTTCGATGTGCCAGGAGAAATATGGGTGCGATCAGCAGTAGAAAACCAACCGTTTGTTATGGAGTTTATACGACCGCACTGTTACTATGCACATGCTATTCACGATATTGATCCTACGGATGGAAGAATTATTGAAAGACTTGGGAAAACAGGTCTCTTGACAGATGAAGAATTTATAGAGCTTCGGAGATGTGCGCTGTAGTAACAATGCATAACAATCCCGTTGCACTCCGACAGTATAAAAGTTGTCGATCAGTCAGAAAGTTCTGGCGGCGGGTGAATGGGGTCGTTATGCCGAGAGTGATCGCACCGTTGAGATTGTTTATTTCTATTCGAGATTAGGCAAGCAAAAATGGTTGGCTTCGTTATTAAGTTCAGAGAGATTATTGGCGATCGCTCCTTAAAACACGTCAAATCATTTGAGAATATTTGTTGATGGGTGAATTAGCGATCGCCTTATCGCAAACTTGAGAAGATGATTGTTGAGGCGATCTTGTTTTGCAAGAAAGACGATCGCAGATTTTGTTACAATGAAAAAACAACCCTATCCTGCCAAGAAACCTATGCTCTCTCAGCAGATTGAAGACAAATCTCAACATCTTGAATCACGAGTTGCCACCTTAGAGACAGAAATATTACAAATGAGACAGATGCTATCAGCGTTTGCACAGAAAAAAACTCCTTGGTGGTTAAAAGTTTCAGGTAGCTTTGAAAACGATTCTAGCTTCGATGAAGCTACTCGTCTTGGACAAGAATGGCGCAAATCTGCCGAATAGAGCATGATGTACATTTTTGACACCGATCATCTCAGCTTCATTCAACGTAATGGACAGGAAGGAAAACAAATCTTGGTAAAGCTTGCCACACTTCAAGATCCTGAAGTTGCCGTTACCGTAATTACCTATGAAGAACAAATTAGAGGACGGATTAGTTTTCTATCCAAAGCAAAAACAGTAGATGAATAAACCATTGCTTATCAAAGACTACAGCAACTTGCTTTAGACTATCAATCAATCGCAATCATTCCTTTCAGTCGCGAAGCAATTCTAGAACACCAACGATTACGCAAAGTATATCCTCGCTTAGGAAACATGGACTTAAAGATTGCCGCGATCGCTCTCACTAACACCGCAATCCTAATCACCCGTAACAAATCAGACTTTGGACAAATTACCTAATTATCGATAGAAGATTGGTCAGCACCTTCAAGATAATTGGAACAAAAAGTCGTGATTAATAAGTTGATCGCATATTTTGTTAGGGATTGAGAAATATTGTGATCGCCTTCTAAAAAACATTAAATCATTCGAGAATATTTGTTTTTGGATGAAATTGCGATCGCCACTTACAAACTTGAAAAGACGATTGTTTATGCGATCGCAACTATGTACTTAAAATACTACACAACTCTAAATTTCTGTTCTGGAGCGACCAGTAATAGATCTCTTTGTTGATCTGAGTTTGCATTTATGCTAGTGTCCTTCAGCCGTCAATATTGTGGTAGCCAATATTTGGTAAATTATATGAATAGAAAACGATCTTCTGAAATCAAACTACTTTTAGTGGGTGCTTTCATTTTTACCAATGGATGCAGTGCTAGTAATGATTACAATTATTTAAATAAAGCAGACTGTATCTCAGAATGGGGAGTTAGGAATTGCGAAAAAAATGGTTCTAGTTCGGGAGGTGGCAGAAGTTTTATCTATAGAGATAGTTCAACAACTCAACGTTTAAATACTCGCGCTTCTAGCGTTCAACGGAGTGGATTTGGCTCTTCTTTTGGAAAATCTGGAGGACGTAGCTAATGTATAGAGAAGATATAATCCAGCGAAATAACTGGCAACAAAAGATGGAAGCCATAGGGTTTGATTTTCATAGCATTGATGGAAAATATTGGGAAGAATCAGCATGTTATTGTTTCTCTGTCGAAGAGATTGACATGGTGGAAGAAGTTACCGCAGAACTACATCAAATGTGCCTTGAAGCAATTCAATACATCATCACAAACAAGCGATATAAAGATCTTGCGATTCCAGATCTATTTAAAAAATACATCGAACAATCTTGGCTAAAACAAGAGCCTTCGGTCTATGGAAGATTCGATCTTAGCTATGACGGGTTTAACCCTCCCAAATTGCTGGAATATAATGCAGATACCCCAACATCTTTAATTGAGGCAAGCATTGCCCAATGGTTCTGGTTGGAAGAAGCTAAGCCCGAAATGGATCAATTCAACTCAATTCATGAAAAACTTATAGATAGATGGAAAAAAATCCTCTCTCAGGGGTGGATTCGTGAACCTCTTTACTTTTCTTGTGTCGATGAATGTCAAGAAGATTACTCTACAGTCGAATATCTTCGTGATACCGCTTCTCAGGCTGGCATAGTTACATCAAAGATCTTTATTGAAGATATTGGTTGGGATGCTTTGAAAAAAGTGTTTGTGGATCTAGAAGAAAAGCCGATCCACTCAATTTTCAAACTTTATCCGTGGGAGTGGATGATCCAAGAGGAGTTTGGAAAGTACATATAGTCAAATAGATTAAATATGATTGAGCCTTGCTGGAAAATGCTCTTGAGTAATAAAGGGATATTACCAATACTTTGGGAACTTTACCCCAACCATCCCAATTTACTGCCAGCTTATTTTAATTCTTTCCCCTTAAACATGTCATATGTCAAAAAACCCTTACTTTCGAGAGAAGGATCGAATATATCTATTCATACATCAGAGAATACCTTGATGACAGAAGGAGTATATGGAGCCGAAGGTTATATTTATCAAGCTTATGCTCCTTTACCCAAATTTGGAGATAATAATTATCCAGTGATTGGAGCATGGATAATTGGTAACGAGCCTGCGGGGCTTGGTATTCGCGAAGATAATTCTCTAATTACTAAAAATACATCTCGTTTCGTCCCTCACTACTTTGTACCTAAAGACTAATTATGAATAAAGATATTTTTTCTTCATTAAGCACTTTCCCATTCTTTGTGGCTTATTTGATTGTGTCATTATTTTTAACTGGGATCTTTGTTGGCTTATATATTAAAGTTACTCCTTACAAGGAAATTGAATTAATTCGTCAAGGCAACTCTGCCGCCTCAGTCAGTTTAAGCGGTTCATTGATAGGTTTTGTGATTGCTTTAGCTTCGGTAATTGCCCATAGTGTGAATTTAATCGACTTAACAATATGGGGAGGTCTATCGTTGATTATTCAATTATTTGCCTATGTTGTTGTGCGTCGAGTCATCAAGGGAATTACCTACGGAATTCAAGATGGCACAATGTCACATGGAATATTTTTGGGAGCAGTTTCGCTAAGTTTTGGCATATTAAATGCTGCTTGTATGGTTTCTTAAATGAGCGCGAACTACGGTTTCTTCTGCTCACCTACTTAGTTTACTGATTACTGTGATAGCGATCGCCTCTTTATGGCAACCTCTCACCGATTTGCGTAAGATTCACTGCATAGCCGCCTGTGACTAGATAGACTGCATCTGCGATCGCGCCAATTTTACGACTCAGACCACCAAGGCGATCGCGAAATGTTCTACCCAATTCATAGGCTGGCACAATTCCCCAACCTACTTCTTCAGAGACAAAAGTAATATCAACTTTACAGGCTTGAATTGCTGATAGTAATTCCTTCTCAATCTGTATCCAAGACTCTTCATTCTCTTCCAAGAGATTTGCTAACCAAGTCCCAAGCGAATCTACTAGAATATAAGCAGAATTATTCTTGATTTCCAAAATATTTTTTGCTAGTTCGATGGGAACTTCAAGAGTCTGCCAATTTTCAGGACGGCGATCGCAATGTTTTTGTAGTCTTGTTTCCCATTCTGCATCATCAGGATAACGAGTCGCAGTGGCGATATAGATTACTGACTTTTGCGATCGCAATGCTAAGTGTTCTGCCCATTCACTTTTGCCTGAGCGAGTTGCGCCTGTAACTAGAGTAATCATAATCCGCCTAATCCGTGATTCCGACAATTGCTATACTATGACCATATCGCG
>JAJAZG010000451.1 GCA_026785865.1 Pseudanabaena sp. CAN_BIN31 | reverse complement strand
GTCCCACCTAAGACTGAATTAAAATTCACCGATTATGCCGTCCTCGATAATCTGAAGCTAAATTTTCAAAATTATGCGGACAATGGGGGACAGCGTAATCAGATTATTGAACCAACGTGGCAATGGCGCTTTAAAGATGGCACAGTGGTTAGCTTTCAGACAGGATTTAATTCCTTTGATATCCCTAATAAACCTTCTGTGCGTAATGTGCCATTACAATTTGGTGTCACCACTAAGTTAGGATCGCTTACCCTTGATACCCATGCAGGTATTGATATATACGATCGCCTACCGACAACGGTGAATTTTGACGTGACTGCCAGTCTTCCCGTCCTGTCAGGGGTAACTATATCTGGTTTTTTTGAGCAAAAGCCCTATAAATTCAGCGCAGATTCACTCAATAACCAAATCTCTACCAGAAGATTTGGACCAAATATATATTGGCAAATCGATCCTCATACAAGTTTATTTTCTCTATATCGTTGGGGCAACTATAACGATGGCAATAATGAGCAACAGTCGTTTAGCCGTCTTGAGAGAAAATTTGGACAGTTTGCGATCGCAGGAAATTTATTTGTTTGGTTTTACGATCGCGAAGCCGCAAAAAATATCTACTTTTCACCGCCTGATTTTCTGATTTATAGCGGTGAGATATCGTGGGAGGGGGATTTATTTAACACTTTAAAATGTCGTTTGGCTGCAAATTTGGGTGAGCAAAGATTAAATAATGCTTTTTCTCCTGCAAAAGGATATCAAGCTCGCTGCACAGTCAAAGTGTCCCCAAATATTGAAGCGGATTTGGGCTATAACTACAGTACTGTTCGCAATACAAGTTCAACAAGTGAACCTTTCACAAGTGAGACACTCTCAGGGCAATTGCGCGTAAAATTCTAATAAATTCTAATCAAGTATCGTGTCCCCAGCCATAGAGAGATAAAAATTATGAACTCCGACTTTGAGCCACCATCTAAAAAATGGGCTTTTCTCGCCACTGTAGGGGGACTTGCGACAGCGATCGCAATCGTAATTGGCATGGAGCAACTTTCTAGCCATCTGAAGCAATCAGCAATATCATCACCACTTGCTAGCGCCAGCGCTACACCTATCTCGACATCTAATCCATTACCTGCTCAAACAATTGATGCGATCGCAAAGTTAGATGCGACTTCAGTAAAACTAATTGGAACTCCAGTAGCAACTGAGCAGCAGCAAATTAGCAATCCGCCCTATGTTGCTTCGCAAATAGGAAACCTTAGTGCGGAAGAACTAGCGATCGCAAGGCAAGCATGGCGATATTTTGAGCAAAATTGGAATGAGGATACGGGGTTAGTAAATTCGGCAGATAAGTTTGCATCGGTCACGCTCTGGGATCAAGCGGCGGCGATCGCGGCTTTAGTTAGTGCCAAAGAACTAGGCTTTGTGACAGAAGCCGACTTTGAGAAAAAGATGCGGCGAACATTGCAAACCCTAGCGAAGCTGCAACTCTATAAGGGCGAATTGCCTAACAAAGTCTACAATTCCAAAACGCTGATTCCTGTCAACTATGGACAGCTTGACAAACTTGAAGAAATTGGTTGGTCAGCCCTAGATATTGGCAGAATGGCAATTTGGCTGAAGATTGTCGCCACAAAATATCCGACTCTCACTGAAGATGCGGAACTAGTTTGGAAAAGCTGGAAAGTAGAACGTCTCACCAAGGATGGTCAGATGTATGGCACTAGTGTTATTAAAGGGAAGGAAACCTATAACCAAGAGGGGCGATTAGGATATGAGAGCTATGCTGCCTATGGCTTGAAACTATGGGGGATGGATGTATCAAAAGCATTAGATGTGAGATCACAAGTTGCCTTTGTTAATCTCTATGGACAGGGAGTTCCTTATGACAAACGCGATTTTAAGAACTCAGAAGCGAATAACTACGTTTTGAGTGAGCCGTTTATTCTGGATGGCATTGAAACTGGATTTCAATCATTGCCAAAGGCTTATGCCGATCGCGTATTAGCAGCTCAAGAAAGTCGTTATCAAGCCACTCAGCAACTAACCGCTTTGACGGAAGACAATCTCGATCGCGCTCCTTATTTTGTTTACAACACCATATTTGTCAATGGTCAGGCTTGGGCAACGATTACGGATGCGCGAAAATTATCTAACGATCTACGCTTTCTCAGTGCCAAGGCAGCGATCGGTTGGCATGTGCTATACAAGAGTAATTACACCCAAAAACTATTTGATTTTGTGACAAACAACCTCAAAACCGATTTGGGCTGGTATAACGGTTTTTATGAAGCATTAGGCGAACCCAACAAGTCGCTAACCGCCAATAATAACGGCGTAATTTTAGAAAGTTTTCTCTATAAAAAAGTTGGACAACCTTTAACAGTATGGGCAGGAATTTCTCCTTAAGCAACAGCTATCCACGCTGGGTCAGGTTGGTATCGAGTTTTATCATCGGAGTGATGCTAGCGATTTTGTTGTCACAGGTGCAACTTGAGACAGCGATCGCCCAAAATGCTCAATCAAATGCTAACCAGAACAACAATAATTCGGGGGCAACCTGTGCAGTTCTAGCTACATCGCTCACGGATGAGGAGAAAGACTATGCCAAGTTAGCATGGCAATATTTTGTAAAAAACTATCAACCTGCGACAGGGTTTGTGAATGCCACGGGCGGATATCCATCGGCAACACTTTGGGATATCGGCAATTCTTTAGTTGCCCTGAATACGGCGCGTTGGCTAGACTTAATTTCTCAAAAGGAATTTGATGAGAAATTTAATAAGTTTCTGAGTTCTTTAGGCAATCTCAAATTATTTGATGATGCCTTACCGAATAAGGTTTATAACACCGCCAATTTAGCGATCGTGGACTATGGGAATAATCCTAGTCCGCGTGGTATTGGCTGGTCGGCTCTAGACATTGGCAGACTTTTAGCAGCATTCCATATCATTCGCACTTGTCATCCTCAATATAATGATTGGATTAAGGGGATTTTAGGACGTTGGCAACTGGCGCGATCGCTCAAGGACGATCAACTTTATGGAGCAACACTTAGCAGTGATGGCTCCACAATGCTTGTCCAAGAGGGAAGACTCGGCTATGAAGAATATGCAGTACGTGGTTATGAACTTTGGGGATTTAAAGCCGACAAAGCTAAAGTATCTGAACCATTCAAGTTTGTAGATATTTATGGGGTGCAGATACCTGTAGATTCGCGCGATTATCAAACTACAAATGCCAATAACTATGTGGTGAGTGAGTCCTATATTCTGGAGGGAATTGAATTTGGATGGGAACCAGAACTAGCCGACTATGCCAATAGAGTTTTGGAAGTGCAGAAACGTCGTTTTGAGAAAACTGGACAGCTTACGGCGGTGACGGAAGATAACCTCGATGCACCACCATATTTTATTTACAACACGGTTTATGCTAATGGTGTCGATTTCGCGGCAATCACGGATGAGAATAAGCCAATTCCCCAATTTCGTAGCATCAGTACTAAAGCTGCTTTTGGTTGGCGTTATCTCTATCCCACTAATGACTACGCAAAAAAAATATTTGATGCTGTGAAGGGATTACGCAGTGAAAAGAATGATGGATTTTATGCAGGATTATACGAATCCTCAAAAATCCCTAATAAGGCTTTAACTGGCAATACGAATGGGCTAATTCTAGAAATTCTCTATTACAAAGCTAGAGGTAATCGTCCGATTGTAGAACGTGCGGGTGCAGTTACTTCTAGTCCGACTAATACCTCACCTCCAGCAAATACTTCACCCCCAGCAAATAGCAGCACGACTCCCATCTCTGAATGTGTTGTAGCTCCAGCGAATAGCTCTAGTGTGGCTAAACCGATCGCGATCGCTAAGGAAGTTAATGTACCACCAGCGATCGCCGCCGTCTCTGAGGAATCTAGTCCTTGTCCCAAGATCACTCAACCTCTAACGATCGCGGAACGTCGCTATGCCCAAACAGCATGGCAATATTTTCGGACTAATTCAACCGCATCAGGGCTAATCAAAGATCGCCGCGATTTTAAAGGTGTGACACTTTGGGGATTGGGTGACTACTTAATTGCTTTACATGCTGCTAGAGTTTTAGAAATTATTCCTCAGACTGAATTTGATCTACGGGTGCGTCAGTTAATTGGTACAGTTCGACAATTGCCTCTTGTTGGCGGCGAGTTACCCAGTCGCGCCTACGATCCTATTTCATTGAAGCCTGTGGACTATGGTGGTAATCCCGCAACTAATGGAACGGGGTGGGATTCTGCCGATATTGGTAGATTTCTATCGGCTTTATACGGATTGAAGTCCTGTCATCCTGAATATACTGATGCTGTCGATAAGATGCTATTGGATTGGTCTTATTTGCGCGTAGTTCGCGATCGCAAACTTCTGAATGGCATTGTCACTAAAGATGATGCAGGGCGCGATGTATCGCGAGTAACAGATGAGTCTCGCCTTGGTTATAGCGAATATGCAGCTAGAGCCTTTCAGCTATGGGGATTTGATGTCGATCGGTCGGTAGTGGGCAGTCAATATGCAAAAGCCAATTTAGAAGGTTTTGAAGTTCCTGTAAGACGGACTGATATGCCTCAATCTAAATCTGATCAACTCACGGTTACGGTGAGTGAACCATTTTTAATGTATGGATTAGACTTTGGATTAGAGCCGAAAATTCGGGCTTTAACTGAACCAATGATCAAGGCGCAAGCGGAACGCTATCGCCGTACCAAGCTATTTACAGCATCCAATACACTGGCAATTAGCACCCCACCCTATATTCTGCACAGTAGTATTGTCGGCAATGGACAGGCTTGGGCAAATCTTGATAGTCAAGGGAAATCGGTTCAAAGCGATCGCATTGTGAGTACGGGTGTTGCCTTTGCGATGTATGCGCTATTTCCCAATGAGCCATACACCCAAGAGCTTTGGCAAACTGTCACGGATCTATACAATCCCCAACTTGGTTTTTATGAAGGATTTTATGAAAATTCAGGCAATCGGGAAACCAATCAAACGGCAAGTACGAATAGCTTGATTTTACAATCCATCCTCTATCACGCAACCGATCGCAAACCTCTAATTTATCCAACTGCGAATAATTCTGCTTGGTGGCAAGCGATCGCTGCTAACGATATGAGTCGTGGTCTTCCCAATCATAAAAACCCCACCGCAAAGTTGGTTACAACTGGTACTGATACCTATTGGGAATCAGTCAATAATGCTGAAGTTGCCAATATCAGTAGAGAGGCAAAAGAAACCAAAAAGCTGTAGCGCAGCGTGCGCTACAGCTTTTTAGGCTTTGGGTTTAATAAGGTGCAAAAACTCCAATTTAGGGGTAAATAATTTTTTTATTTTCTACGTTCACTTTTAACTTTGTGCAGATAGTTTATGACTTCACCTACTACTATTCTTGAAAATGCTCCTAGCTTCATTGGCAATATGCGATCGCGCCTCAAAAAGCGCACATTGCTATTTCGCTATCTTGCCGAGATTAACTTGATTCTAGGCGCATGGTATTTAATCTGGCGGATTAATAATTCTATAAACGTCGATGCTCTGTGGCTAGCGATCCCGCTACTGC
>JAJAZG010000450.1 GCA_026785865.1 Pseudanabaena sp. CAN_BIN31 | reverse complement strand
TCTTTGGTCATCCTGTCCACTGTTGTATCAGCAATATTTAACAAATTATCTAAATTTAAGTCCATAGCGCTTAACTGTTGTATTTGTGTTGTGCTATACATTATACACCCTAAACCCAGAAGAGCCTAAATTTGATGCATTAAATATGCTTTGATAATTTCAAATCTTGAAAGTTCTTTACCACGATTATTTTGATATTCAAAAATCTGTGTCGCTTCAATTTTATTGGTAATGTAGAATGTACTAACTGAAGAATTTTCTAATGTATTCTGAATTTCTTTAAGTCTTTCAATATCAAGTTCTTTTAATTTTTTCTCAAAGAATGTGAATGATTTAATTATACGTCTTTGTGAAATAGTTTCAGTATTTTCAATCATCAAAGTATGATGTTTTTGAGTTACTCTTTTGAATATTACTTGATCATCATCAATAGTTTTGAAAATATTTGTCAAATAAACTTTTCTGATTTCTTCTGTATTATATCCTCTTGTACTGAGAATTTTAGTAATTGCAGAAATGAAAATAATTGTTGTCGTTAATCTTTGTTGACCGTCAATAATAAAAAGTGTATCGCCATCTTTTTCAAAAAGTATCTGTCCTAAATAATATTGTTTGCTTCTTTGCTCCAAAAGATCATCAAGAAATTGAGAACATTGTTTTTCTTCCCAACTATATGCTCGTTGATACGAAGGAATTCTTATCTTGCTTGAGTTTACAAAAAGCTGAGAAATTTTTGTGTTAATGTTAATTTTGTATGTTTGATCGTTATCATTTGGTGTAACCATATTAACTTTTTAATATATTTAATTCGTTTTTAGTGTAGCGCTATTATAAACTATTAACTGCAAAATCTAGAGATCGCCTCAAACTTAAGATATTGATCAGATGTCTGTTAATTAGGATTTAGGTGATCGCCTCTTGTCAAGCATCAAAAACTATTAGGCGATCGCACCAAACTTAAGACAGGTGGTAGTTCTTGAGGATGGGCTTAAGATGTTAGCGAATTTTTTGCGAGACTGCTGCTAGGGAATGTACTGATCGCTAAAACAAAGCTTCTTTTAAATTAAAGATTAATGGTGTAACGCGCTCCCTATCTTTTTGTTTGATTTTTCTTGTTTAAGTTTTTGCGATCGCACAAAGCGTATAAAAACTTAATCTAAGATGGTTTTGATATATCCGTAAGGCTTTTAAGCTATAATGGCAGAGTGTTTTTGAGTCTTTAATCAAAACACATCCTATAAAGCGCCATCAAAAGCATTTCTTTCATAGAAGCACTTTTGAACGCCACATAACTTCTGGAGTTTTTGACTTTCATGCCTGAGATCGTTACTGAAACTTATAATGCCGATCAGATCCAAGTACTAGAAGGTCTCGAAGCAGTTCGTAAACGACCTGGGATGTATATCGGTACAACTGGACCAAAAGGGTTACATCACCTAGTTTTTGAAGTCGTTGACAACAGCGTAGACGAAGCACTTGCAGGACATTGCGATCGCATTGTGGTTGACCTACTGCCCGACGGCTCTGTATGTCTCTCTGACAACGGACGCGGCATCCCCACCGACACTCACCCCAAAACAGGTAAATCTGCACTTGAAACCGTACTAACCGTTCTCCACGCTGGCGGTAAGTTCGGCAACGGCGGTTACAAAGTATCTGGAGGTCTACATGGTGTCGGCATATCTGTTGTTAATGCCCTCTCTGAGTGGGTAGAAGTATCGGTGTGGCGGCTCGAAAAAGTCTATAACCAGCGCTACGAGAGAGGCTTTGCGGTTACGGAACTAGTGCCTAGCATAAGTCAAGAAATCGAACCACGCCGAGGCACACAGGTACATTTCAAGCCTGACCCTCAAATCTTTACAACTCAAACTGAGTTTGAATTCGACATTCTCTCGGGACGACTTAAAGAACTTGCTTATCTTAATGCTGGCGTAAAAATCGAATTTAGCGATCGCCGTGGCGCAGAAGTACGCACCGATATCTACTGTTATGAAGGCGGTATTCGTGAATATGTCGCCTACATGACCCGCGACAAGGAACCAATTCACCCCGACATTATCTATGTAATTGGCGAACGCGATAACGTCGTGGTGGAAGTTGCCCTGCAATGGTGCATCGACTCTTACAATGACAATGTTCTCGGCTTTGCGAATAACATCCGCACTATTGATGGTGGTACTCACCTAGAAGGTTTAAAAACCGTTCTCACTCGCACGATGAATGCAACGGCGCGGCGATTGAAAAAGATCAAAGAAGGTGAATCAAATCTTGCTGGGGAAAACGTCCGCGAAGGGCTAACTGCTGTAATTTCCGTCAAAGTTACCGATCCCGAATTTGAAGGACAAACAAAAACCAAGTTAGGTAATACCGAAGTACGCGGTATTGTCGATTCCTTCGTTGGTGAAGTTCTCAATGAATATCTAGAGTTTCACCCTGCGGTCGCCACTTCAATTATTGAGAAGGCACTACAAGCCTTTAATGCTGCTGAAGCCGCCCGTCGCGCCCGTGAGCTAGTCCGCCGCAAATCGGCGTTGGAGTCTTCGACTTTACCAGGTAAACTTGCCGATTGCAGTTCTCGCGATCCTAGAGAATCAGAAATCTTCATCGTAGAAGGAGATTCTGCTGGCGGCTGTTTTGATGGCGATACCCTTGTCGCTCTAGCAGATGGTCGTAATATCAGCTTCAAGCAACTTGTTGAAGAAGAAAAAGCTGGTAAGCAAAACCAATGCTCGACCATTGATATTGATGGGCTGTCGATGAAATCCGCATGGATCAAAAATGCCAGACTAACCAAGAAAGATGCTAAAGTTATCAAGTTGACTTTGAATGAAGGAGAACCAATTGTATGTACTCCAGAACATCTCTTCATGCTGGATACTGTTTGTAATCATGAACCAGATCCAATTCATGGAAATTATCACTATAAAAAAGCAGAGGAGCTATTACCTGATGACATACTAAGATACTCCGATGGGAATAGAATTTATGTTACTAGAGTTGATCCACTGCCGAATAAGGTAGATGTGTATGACATTGAAGTAGAAAATACTCATAACTTCAGACTCGCGTCTGGTGTGTTTGTCCATAACAGCGCAAAGCAAGGACGCGATCGCCATTATCAAGCGATCCTTCCTTTACGCGGTAAAGTTCTCAATATTGAGAGAGCCGATGACAGCAAGATTTATAAGAACAATGAAATCCAAGCGCTGATTACAGGTTGTGGTCTGGGCATTAAAGGCGAAGACTTTAATGAGTCCCAATTGCGCTATCACAAAATCATTCTGCTAGCTGATGCGGTCGTAGATGGAGCGCACATTTGGACTTTGCTGCTGACCTTCTTGTATCGCTATCTAAGAGAACTGCTTGATCGCGGTTTCATCTATATTGGTTGCCCTCCACTCTATAAATTAGAGCGTGGTAAAAATGCTCAATACTGCTATAGCGATCGCGAATTGCAAGCAGCGATCGCAACTTTCCCTCCCAACGCTAATTACAACATTCAGCGATTTAAAGGGCTGGGTGAAATGATGCCGCAGCAGTTATGGGAAACCACGATGAACCCTGCTACGCGATCGCTAAAACGTCTGACGATCGAAGACGCTGCCGAAGCCGATCGTATCTTCACGATTTTGATGGGCGACAAAGTTGCGCCGCGCCGTGAATTTATTGAGACTTACGGATCGAAACTAGCACTTGCTGAGTTGGATATTTAAAAAACAAAAAAAGGGCGGCGCAATGCGCCGCCCTTTTTTATTGGATTTTGGTTA
>JAJAZG010000449.1 GCA_026785865.1 Pseudanabaena sp. CAN_BIN31 | reverse complement strand
GTATTTCGTCTCCCTTGCTTTTCTTCATTTTTTCGGTTGCCCCTACTTATTGAGCCGATACGTTTTTTTGACTTTGTGCGTGACCGTATTTCTCAACTTGGGAATATTCCTTCTTTGCACACTATTATTCGTGAGCTGTCTTCTCTTAAATCCTTTGGTTACTCATGGAGTCCTGAATAACTCTTCATCCCTGAATATTGAGGGGATACAAATTTAAAACCATCATAAATTGGGAATGCTTCGCCCATAACCTTCGCAAATCGTCGACAAATCCAAACTACAAGGATAAGCGATCAGTTACAGCAAAGAGGGTTTAGCATTTAGGGACGTGCAGCTTAATAAAGTACCAATTAGATAAGGCTAAACGACTGAGCTACCGTCAAGTAATTGGTACTTTATTTTCACGCTCGTCCCTTACCTCTTGAAGTTATCGTTTTGAATTGTGTATTTGTTTATCCTCATTATAAACGAGTAAAGTTTATAATGTGAGCAGATTGCAATTATTTCATTGACGCAAACTTATGCTGCAACTTCAAGAACAATATATTACCAATGTCGAAGGAGAGCGCATAGCCGTAATCCTTAATATCAATGCTTATCAAAAATTATTGGATGAAATGGACGAATTTTTGTGCTGGAAGGGCTATCAACAGGCAGTTGAAGAGACAGAGTCAGAAATTGAGGCTGGTGATTTTGTAACCCTAGAGCATTATTTGGCATCCGAAGTATAGAAAACTGTCATGAGCTATCAAGTTAATTTGCCAAAAATTGTGCAGAAGCAACTGAACGCTTTACCACAGGAAATAAAACAACGCATTCTAAAATCTCTAGTTCAATTACAAGAAGAACCTAGACCTGTTAACTCGTTACAAATGAAAGGAGGGCAAGGGTTTCGATTGTGAATTGGAGACTATCGCGTTCTATACGATATTGACGACAGCAAACAGATCCTAAATCTGAGACGGATAGGACATCGACGGGAAATCTATCGAGACTTATAGCATCTTTATTACTGTTTTCAGATTGAGAACACTTTACCCTGAAATTCCAAATTCACCTTTTTTACTTTTTCTATTTAGTTGCCAGAACATTGTCACAAAATTATTTAGATTTAATTCATGATTTGCAAAAACGCTTAGAAATATTGCAAACATCGATCGCCTTACAACCAGATCCCGCACCCGCGATCGCTAAAGATTGGATGCGATCGCATGGTGAAATTCAAAAGTTTTTTCAGACTGAGCTTGTTAATACAAATTTAGAAATAACGCCCCAAAATTTATCTTTACAAGTAGAAATTGACAAGCAACTCAAAATGCTCGGCGTAGATTTGACTATGCTGCAAACTGCGCGGAGTCCTGCCAATTGGCAAAAACGTCATCAACAGGCAAGCGATCGCTTTGTATTATTAAAACGCTATTGCGAAATGCATGGGGCTTAATCCCCTTGTCTAGCGAAAAAGATTTATCGCGATCGCCCCAACCTAAGCCCGAATCATTTTACGGTAAACTTTTAGGATATCTAATACATCTTAAGATAATCATAGTAAGAACTCTATAATAAAATCAATGATCCTAGAAGCAGCATGGTTACTTCCTTGCTATGGTTTGCTGGGTGCAGCGCTGACACTCCCTTGGTCATTAAGGATAGTCCGCCGTACTGGCCCCCGACCTGCGGTTTACTTAAATATGTTAATGACCACAATTGCCCTAGAGCATAGTTGTTGGTTGCTAACATCGGTCTGGGGCGCACCTGCTCAACACTTTGAATTTGTTTGGTTTCAAGCCCTTGATTTAAATATTATTTGTTCCTTTGAGATTTCCATGATTAGCGCTGGCGCATCTGTGATGATCGCCACGATGAGCCTAATCTCACAGATCTACGGGCTAGGATCGCTGGAAAATGATTGGGCGATCGCCAGATTTTGCGCCTTAATTGGTTTTTTTGAAGCCGCGATTACAGGTATTGCCTTTAGCGACTCATTGTTTTTTAGCTATGCCTTGCTAGAAATGCTTACCCTGTCCACTTATTTATTAGTCGGTTTTTGGTATGCACAGCCGCTAGTAGTCACAGCCGCCAGAGATGCATTTTGGACAAAGCGAGTCGGCGACTTATTTTTATTGATGGGTGTGGTTACGCTTTCCAATCTTACGGATAGTCTAAATTTTTCCGATTTAAAAATATGGGCGGATGCACCGCAAACGATCGCCTATTTTGCCGAACACCAACAACTTGGCACTTTATTAGGACTAGCGCTAATTGCGGGACCATTGGGTAAATGCGCTCAGTTCCCACTGCATCTATGGCTCGATGAAGCGATGGAAGGACCTAACCCCGCTTCAATTTTGCGGAATTCTGTCGTTGTGGGCGCAGGAGCCTATGTGCTGATTAAGTTTCAGCCCGTTTTGTCACTGTTCCCAGTCGCGGCGCAGGTGTCAGTGGTGATTGGCGCGATTACGGCGATCGGGGCATCATTAGTGGCGATCGCCCAAATTGATATGAAACGCGCTTTGTCCCACTCGACTAGTGCTTATCTTGGTTTAGTGTTTATCGCTGTGGGTATGCAGCAACCAGACTTAGCATTGGGTCTACTATTCAGTCATGGCATTAGTAAATCTTTGCTATTCCTGAGTTCTGGCGCAGTGATGATGACCACGATGACTCAAGATCTCACGGAAATGGGCGGCATCAAAACCCGAATGCCCGCTACCATAATCGCCTTCATTGTCGGTTCACTCGGTTTGGTGGCGCTGGTTCCCTTTGGTGGATTTTGGACACTCTTGCGTTGGGAAGAAACCTTTTGGAATAGTGACCCTTGGCTGATTGCGATCGCCTTATTAGTCAATAGCATCACCGCCTTTGGATTAATGCGAATCTTTGCGCTCGTTTTCCTTGGACAAGTCCAACCAAAAACTCGTCGCGCCCCCGAAGTTGCTTGGCAAGTAGCACTTCCATTAGTTTCACTGACAATTATTACCTTACTCGTTCCCATCTTGCTAACATCATGGAATTTTGTCGATATTGACTTAAATACAGTGGGTATCTGGGGTACTGTCGCACTTGTAACTTCAGGTTCACTAGGATTTGGGATCGGTGCATATGTCTATATCAAAACCTACGAGACTGGCCGCTCTGTATTCATGCTGCCCAAAATTACGCACAATGCTTGGAAAGCTTTACAGGATTTACTTGCCTACGATTTGTATGTGCAAACAATCTATGAATATACGGTGGTCTTAGTCGTCGGTGGTGGATCAAAAGTCTTGGCTTGGGTTGATCGCTATTTAGTCGATGGTTCCGTCAACTTTTTAGGCTTTGCTTCAATCTTTAGTGGCGAAAGTCTCAAATATACCGTCACAGGAAGATTGCAGCAGTATGTGCTAACAATCGTCATCGGTCTAATTGCGATCGGATTTGCCGCTTTTTACGGTCTAAATTAAAACCCAAAAGATGAAAGGCGGTACGGAGTGCCGCCTTCCATCTTTTGGGTTTTGTTTCCTAACATACTTGGCGATCGCTATATTTAATTTTTTTAACTTAGAGTAAGTCCATCATGCGCTATCCTAGATAGGCTGTAAAAAATACACGCATACACACACGCTTGAGGTTTCGGGTGTTTAGAGTTACTCGTAACTACTAGATTCCATCTCAGGCGCAAGGACAAACCCGAACACAGGAGAAAACTTAAATGGGAGTCGTAACCCTAGCCCAATTGCTAGAGTCGGGAGTTCACTTCGGGCATCAAACCCGTCGTTGGAACCCCAAGATGGAGCCTTACATCTTCACCGAGCGTAATGGCGTTCATATCATTGACCTTGTGCAAACCGCACAGTACCTCGAAGAAGCTTATGCTTATTTGCGTCAAGCATCTGAGCAAGGCAAAAAAGTATTATTTGTTGGTACAAAGCGTCAAGCGGCTGGCTTGATTGCTCAAGAAGCCGCCCGTTGTGGTAGCTACTACATCAACCAACGCTGGTTGGGTGGAATGCTCACCAACTGGACAACGATCAAAACCCGTGTTGATCGCCTCAAGGATCTCGAACGTCGCGACGAAAGCGGCGCACTTGATCGCCTTCCTAAGAAGGAAGCATCCACACTTCGTCGCGAAATGGAAAAGCTGCGTAAGTATCTTGGCGGGATCAAGCTGATGCGTAAGCCACCTGACATCGTGGTTGTGGTTGACCACAAGCGCGAGTATAACGCCGTCCAAGAATGTCTAAAGTTGAAGATTCCGATTGTGTCTTTGCTGGATACCAACTGCGATCCCGATAGCGTAGATATTGGGATTCCTGCAAACGATGACGCAATCCGCTCGATCAAGTTGATCGTTGGCAAACTTGCTGACGCGATCTACGAAGGTCGTCATGGCGATATCGAAGACATTGAGTATGAAGTATCGGCTGAAGATGCTGAAGCTTATGTCGAAGATGAAGCGATCGTCACTGGTGATGAAGAAGGCGCACAAGCTTAAAGCTTCTCCAAAATAAAAAAGGGTGCACTTAGCGCACCCTTTTTTATTACCAATTTATTACCAATTTATTACCAAGAAATTGCCTGAAACTTTTCATCATTGATAATCTCAACTGTTTCCCCAGACGGTTTAATTACATATAATCCCTTTTGATAAGCATAGCGCCCGACATTATCATCTACCTCGATCCCCGCAACTGCACCAAATATTCGATAGTCACTGTATTCAGGAAAAGCCTGTTTGAATTTACTCAAACGATCGCGCATCTCATCGACATCATCGTTGGATAGACGGGATTTACATTCGACTGCGATCGCATTCATGCCATTTACACCAAACACATCGATTTCCATAGGAATATTCCCCCTATCAGAATGCATTCTCAAAACTGTGCGATTGATATTAAGCCCTTTTGCCTGAAAAAGGCGCACTACGGCAGGACGCACTAATTCTTCTACAAAGCGCCCCCATCGAGTTGTCAAACCATTGACCGCACGATTTGTATTTTCGACAGTGCGTTCAAGTTTTTCCAGTCGGCGATCGGCTTCAGCAGCACGACGATCGGCTTCCGCAGCGCGACGATCGGCTTCCGCAGCACGGCGATCGGCTTCAGCAGCACGTCGATCGGCTTGTTGTTGAGATATCCGAAAAAGCTCGTAAATATCTTCTATAGTTACAGGGGTTGACATGGTTATATTTGATAGAACTTTGTTATGAATAAATTTTACCTAATAAAACCGATCGCTTAGCACCTGTGACACTAGGCAGATTGCCAGCACGTTCTTTTAGTCGCAGATATCCCAAAACTGCAAAGGCGATCGCCTCTTTACTATCACCACTCAAACCCAAAGCATCGGTATGCATCACGATCGCAGGTTTAAGTAAATCCTGTAAGCGCTCCATGAGATAACCATTGCGCCCACCGCCGCCACTAATTAAGACTTCATCAGGAAATACGGGTATAAAATCACGATAACTTTTGGCGATCGCCATTGCTGTAAATTCAGTCAGTGTGGCGAGAATATCATAATTACTTAAATCTTGACATTCAGCTAAACGTTCTTCTAAATAGGCTGGACTAAATAATTCTCGCCCTGTCGATTTTGGTGGTGCGGTTACAAAAAATTCATGCTCTAGCCACTTATTGATTAGATCTAAATTAGCTTTACCCTGACGCGCGATCGCCCCATCATGATCAAAAGGTTCACCAAATAATTTTTGCATTGCCATATCGAGCAACACATTACCAGCGCCATTATCAAACCCAAATACTTTCTCAGTATCTGTAGAGCTTGCTGAGAGAAAAGTGACATTACTGATCCCGCCAATGTTTTGACAAGCTCGATGTTGATTTGGATCAGATAACAACAATGCATCAATCATCGGCACAAGCGGCGCACCTTGCCCCCCTGCCTCAATATCTGCTGTCCGAAAATCGGCGATCGTCTTGATCCCCGTCAATTCCGCAATTACCGCGCCGCGCCCCATTTG
>JAJAZG010000448.1 GCA_026785865.1 Pseudanabaena sp. CAN_BIN31 | reverse complement strand
TTCAAGGAATTAGCGTTGAAAGAACATTTGCACCTGTGACCGTAACAGTTTGCTGTTCGAGATTTGCCACAGCGCGATCGCCTCTAAGACTGAGATTTTTATCAGGTTGTTGATAGATAATATTGCCATCCGCCGTAATTGTTTTCGTGGGAATTAGCCATTCTACTTTATCGGCATTAACTACACCTTGACTAGAACTAAAACTTGCTGATACTTGACCTGTCAGATTAATCTGTTCTTTTTTAAATTGCGCCTCTCCTTTTTCAGCCTTAACGACAATGCCACGACTTTTACTGGTTCCTGTAAAAGCAACTGGCAGAATTACTAAGTCTTTCTCAAGGTTCCAAATTGCTTGAGCAGCCTCGATATCAACATCTAATTTTGGATCATTGGCTTTGATATCGCCCGTGAAGGTAACTTCTTTTTTACTAATATTCCAATCACCTTTATTAGCATTTAGTTGCAACTTATCTTTTACTTGAATTGCCGAAATAGGAACATCCGTAAAGACTCGACTATTTTTAGCATCCCAAGTAACTTTCTCACTCTTTATTTCCAGTGGTGGCTCGACTGCAATGACAATCACCTGTTTTTCTAAACTATAAACACTGGTACTAGGCTTAGCCGTTAATTCTTTGCCTGTCATTTTTAGCTTGTCCATAGGCTTATCGATCTGAATATTGCCCGTTGCTTTAAGCAGATCCTCTGCTGATTTCCAAACCATGCGATCAGCTTTCATGTTGATTTTTTCTTGAATGGCGATCGCCTGAATATTTCCTTCCAGCGAAATCGCTTTACTGCCTTGATCAATGGTTCCCTTATCGCCCGTTACTTCCATTAGCGGTTTGCCATCGCGATAAAATTTCCCTTTCACACCTTCAATATCGGCAATTTTGCGATCTTCACGATAGTTAGCCCGCTTAGAAGCAATTTCCCAGAGCAGTTTCCCATTGACATCAAATTCGGTGAGGGTAATATTTTGGAGGCTAGAGCCAGCCACTTGGGCCGTTTTATTCAGGCTGGTAATGTCGGGGCGCAAAAATATAAACCATCCGAGCGCAAACATTAGCACTGTTGCCACAAAGGTGATGATAAACAAGCGCAGGTTACGTTGGCTAAATAGTTGCATGATGCTTCTTCATAAAGTTACGAGATTTGCGCGTGCTTTGCACAGCGCAAATCATAGTTACAGATATTATTGCTTCATAGCGATCATTTCGACCATATCTTCGGAGGCGATCGCCTCAAAAACATCCTGATTTGCAATTTGCTCGATCGCACTATCCAAACAATCCATCCCATCTTGAACCGACTCAATCCGACAAAGGCGATCGCGTAACGCCGCCGCACCGACAAAGCCCTTAGCATACCAAGTCATATGTTTCCGCGATTGATAAAGCCCGTGGATACCTTTGTAATCCCATAAACCTTGTAGATGCTCTTTGGCAACTTGTAAACATTCAATCGGTGTTGGCTTTGGTAGTTCTTCACCTGTTTTTAAAAAATGATCGACCTCGCCGACCAAAAACGGATAGCCCAAAGTTCCTCGCGAACACATCACCCCATCCGCGCCCGTCTGCTCCAAACAAGCGATCGCCGCCTCAACTGAAAAAATATCACCATTAGCAATCACAGGAATCGTCAGCACCTCTTTAACTTTGCGAATCCATTCCCACTTGGCATCACCTGTATAGCCTTGCGATCGCGTTCTAGCATGGACGGTGATCATCTTTGCGCCAGCATCCTCCATCCGCTTTGCAAAGTCTAAAATCGTAATTTCGGCATCATCCCAACCGATGCGAGTTTTTACAGTGACAGGTATATCGACCGCCTCAACCACAGAGCGCACAATCTGTGCGGCAAGCTCAGGCTGACGCAGCAAAGACGAGCCGCCGCCTTTTTTCGTGATTTTGTTAACAGGGCAACCCATATTAATGTCTATCGTGTCCGCACCTGATACCGCCGCCTTTTGTGCTGCCTCGGCTAAAAAATCAGGACGACAATCAAAAAGCTGAATACTAATCGGTGTTTCATTGCGATCAATCTCTATCAACTTGGGCAAAGCTTTCATGTGATGCAAATCTGTGGCGCTGATCATCTCCGTATAGAGCATCGAGTCAGGAGCATAGCGCCGCACTAATCGCCGAAACACCAAATCCGTCACCCCCGACAATGGCGATTGTAACACTCGACTTTTGAGGGTGACATTGCCAATAGTTAAGGGTTCGATGAATTTTTGCGATAATTTTGGTAGACCAGAAGCCATGTCTGCAAGTTTCACTGTAAAATTTTGCTTTCTTGGAAGCTATATACAAAGGTATAGTAGTTTTAATATTTTTTGTGATTCTTCGTCTGCGAGCGATCGCACTCACGTTAATAAAAAGCACATTAATTAAATAATTTAATAAAATTAAGGAGAAAAAATTTGTCTAAAAAACATCCAGTTATTTCCGTAACAGGTTCGTCTGGTGCTGGTACTAGCACCGTCAAACGTGCTTTTGAGCATATCTTCATGATGCAAAAGATCAAGGCGGCGATCGTCGAAGGTGATAGCTACCACAAATATAATCGCGTAGAAATGCGAGCGCTGATGCAGCAAGCTACGGTTGAAGGGCGCAGCATGAGTCACTTCGGCTTAGAAGCAAATGTGTTAGACAAGCTAGAATCACTCTTCCATGAGTATGGCGAGACAGGTAATGGTCAAAGACGTTACTATCTTCACAGTCCCGAAGAAGCTGAGCATCACAATGGTCGTTTAAGTATTGAAGCAAAAGCTGGTGAATTCACCCCTTGGGAAAGCATCGAATCTGATACAGATATGCTTTTTTATGAAGGTTTGCATGGTGGCATTGTTGCCAAAGATATTGACGTAGCGCAGCATGTTGATTTACTAGTTGGTGTGGTTCCGATTGTAAATTTAGAATGGATTCAAAAAATCCATCGTGATAATGCTGAGCGTGGTTATAGTGCGGAAGCGATCGT
>JAJAZG010000447.1 GCA_026785865.1 Pseudanabaena sp. CAN_BIN31 | reverse complement strand
TGGTTCATCAAAAGTCACGCAAGCATCCCAAGCCACCCATACCCGAAAGTTATTTGCCTGTGAGTCAGTATCATAGGCTTCGCTGAGTTCGCGATAACGCGCCGATCGCTGCTTGAGTTGATATTCGCGATCGGCAGGAACCACTGTCCCCGATGCAAAATAGCCCTGACTGGCGCTACCGATTCGCTTGAAATAAGCGCGATCGCCGACTTTGAGTGTTTGAATATTGCCGCAGTTCCACGTAACGATATACTGCTCGCCCTCCGAGATATCAGCGATCGCTTCACGAATAAAATCGCGAATCTCTGGCTCTGTCTGTTCGTTACACAGGAAAATTCTTGTGACCATGTTGCTATTATGCTACAGCTTGTAAAGCTTACTCTAAGTTGATTTTATAGCAATCGGCGAGATTTAGTTGAGAGAGCTATAATTTTCGTTAGTCAATACTTTATCAGGTGCAAGCGTGACAAGAATAGGTGGACAAGGGCTTACGAAGGCAGATATTGAGGATAGAGATAAGCTGATCCAAAAGCTGAGAGATGATTTTAAGAAAATCAAAGAATCGATCGATGAATACGAAAAAACTGTTGAAAGTGCTGACGGCTGGATCGTTGAAATGAAAGAGAAATTCCAAGAGTACTATGAGCATCGAACAAATGCTTGGCAAGAAGAAAAAGATGACTCCAAGACATCAAAGGTTTACGAAAAATTCAGTGATGAATGGGATCTTGTAGTTAGAGATGGGCTAACAGTCCCAAAAGAACTTGAGGATATTAAGGTGAGGGAAGACGATATGAGCAAGATTCTGGAAGGTTTGCCTGCTAAGCCTGATCGCCGAACCAAAAAGAAATTACCCAGTCTTTTTTCCAGAAAACTCGGTTAATCCTCTTTAGAGACAAAAAATCAGCAACGATATATATCATTCCCATTGCTGAAGCTCCTCATCTGGGAGTGGCTCGAAGAAGCTATCACTGAGCTTTCCAGCTAATAAACCAGAGGTGCGGGGTTGCGATCGCTTTTTTCCTAAGCCCAGTCGAAAGTAATGTATGAGATCATAAATTCCTGCTAGTTTGTCTTCTGGGATATCCTGCAATTCTCGGACAATTTCGTGAATCAGCATAAGACCAAATCCTCCTCTAACTTATTTATGCTACGCCATCTTTTTGCTTGGCAATGCGTACTAGCCATTTAAATTTGGGCGCAGACCAGATCGGGACGTAAATTTCGCGCTCCGTTTAAGTAGATATGCTTAATTTGATGTTGCTCAAGCAGTGTATTTACATGAATTAATACTCTAATACAACGCTCCAAGCTTCCTTTGACATACATTTGCTGCACGTCTAAAAGCGGCACATTTTCCCACTGCGATCGCGATCGCGCAATCTTAGCGGGAAAAACCACATCAATATCGGTTGTTACCGAAAAAGTGGCACTGACTATTTCACGCGGATCGATATCATTTTGAGCTTCGATCGCTTCCATAAGCTCTATCACAGCCCTTTCTAGGGCTGCGTATGTATTTGCCTCAACTGTTGTTGCACCACGAACGCCACGTACACGCCAACCCACGTTTTACACCATCCATACTGTATGTAAGCGTTTTTGATTATTAATCATTTATTCAGATTATCCCTAAAAAACAATGTTAAGTTAATTGCGATCGCCTAAAACATAAAACCCAGAAAATACCAGAAAATATTCCAAGAGTTGCTTCGTATTTTTTTGAATATTTTCCAGACTAAAATATGACCGATACTTTTAAAATTTCACCACTAATTCGGATTACATTGCTGTTGCTGTATGTTGCGCTCACTGCGCCTTTGCCGTTTTTGAGCAATTTTACTCATGCAGCAGTTCCTGCCTCATGGCTGACTGTGGGCTTGGCGATCGGCTTTATATTTTTGTATGGGGCGTTAAGCGATCGCGTAATTCTCAATGATGAAGGAATCAGGCTTACCTATCCCCAATGGTTTCCGAGCTTTTTTCGGGCGGGATGGTCATTGGCTTGGCAAGATATCAAAGCTCTCAAGCCGAGGGTGACTGGACAAGGTGGTATTGTTTATTATTTTGTTAGCAAAAATTCAGATCGGGCATATTTATTACCGATGCGTGTAGTTGGCTTTGCGCGATTAGTGAAGCAAATCGAAGAACGGACAGGTATTGATACGCAAGATGTGCGACCTCTGGCTCAGCCTTGGATGTATTTGATTTTGCTTGTGTTTACGCTGTTATTACTGCTGATGGATAGTTGGACGATTTATACCGCTTTTACACTTAACATCAGTTAAAATTTACAATCCAAAAGAAAATGGCGGCGCTTTGAGCCGACGTTCTCTTTTGGGCTTTAAGTTGTAAGAATTCTTTACATTTTATAAATAGGCGATCGCATAAAAATAGCAGCAAAACCTGTTTGAATAGGAAGTAGTGTTTTTATATCGATTTTTATAATCTTTTTAAATATTAGTTACACATAGCAACCACGAATCATTTATAAACAGACAAGGGGCTTAAGCCCCTTGTTATGGGCTTTAACTTCCACGATTCATTCCTGATTGCTATATTTAAAATCTCACCTCACGCATCCCACCTTACAAAACTTTTTTCAAATTATTCACTCTTTGTCCTATGGTTGCATCCTCAACAGTTCGCATTAGTTCTCGCAAAAGTCAGCTAGCACTGGTACAAACGCATTGGATACAGGCGGAACTAAGCAAAGCACATCCCGATCGCCAGTTTGATGTCGTCACCATGAGTACACAGGGCGATAAAATTCTTGATGTGGCTCTTTCCAAAATTGGTGATAAAGGCTTATTTACTAAAGAATTAGAAGTCTCAATGCTGACGAGAGGGTCTGACCTTGCTGTGCATAGCCTCAAAGATTTACCAACTCATTTACCTGAAGGGCTGATCCTTGGTGCGATCACCGAACGCGAAGATCCTGCTGATGCTCTAGTTGTCCATGAAAAACTAAAGGACAAAACCCTCGCCACTTTGCCATCAGGCACAGTTGTTGGTACATCTTCATTGCGTCGCCTCGCCCAATTGCGTCATTACTATCCACACCTGACCTTTAAAGATGTGCGTGGCAACCTGAATACCCGTTTGCAAAAGCTGGATGCTGGCGGATATGATGTGCTGATTCTTGCTGCCGCAGGTTTGCGTCGTTTGGGCATGGGCGATCGCGTCCATGAGGTAATTGATGCGGAGATTTCACTTCATGCGGTTGGACAGGGGGCTTTAGGCATCGAATGTCGTGGTGAAGATGCGGATATTTTGGCTTTGTTTGCGCCAATCATTCACTATCCCACCACTCAACGCTGTCTTGCTGAGCGTTCATTTTTGCGCGAACTCGAAGGCGGTTGTCAAGTTCCCATTGGTGTGAATAGCACTATTGATGCTGACAAACTGACCTTAAAAGGAATTGTCGCCAGCCTTGATGGTCAAAAGATGATCAAAGGTGAAGTGACTGGTGATTTGACTAAGCCTGAAGCGATCGGGATCGAGCTAGCGCATCAACTCAAGGACAAGGGCGCTCAAGATATCCTCAATAAGATTATTGCCGAATTTCGGACTTAAGCTAATCAAAACCGAGAAAGATGAGTCGGCGCGATGCGCCGACTCATCTTTTTGTATACTAAAGCGCTTTGCGCTCAAACCAGAACCAGTAAAATTTTTGAAAGGGTTGCGAAGCAACCCTTTCAAAAATTTTACTGTGGTTCATTTGATCGGCAATTGCTGTAAGAAGCTTTATTTAGGAACATTTCCTAGGATAATGAAAGGAACTAAGCACCCAACAAGCAGCTAAATCAATCGATGCAAAGGCTAAAATCACTACAGAATACGGCTTATAGTTTCATATTCTTAAAGTTTTAAACATTCGGTTTAATTTTATGCAGAAGCCTCAAGTTCCATTAAACGAAAGCGATCGCCAAGCTGCTCTTGATCGCTATAACATTCTCGATACATTGCCAGAGCAAGAATATGATGACTTAACCCAACTAGCGGCAAGTATCTGTGGTATGCCGATCGCGTTGATATCTCTAATTGATCGCGATCGTCAGTGGTTTAAGTCGCGTGTGGGGATCGATGCAACGGAAACACCAAGAGATATTTCTTTTTGTGCTCATATTGTCGCCGACAATGCGATTTTAAATGTTCCTGATGTGACCCAAGATCTTCGTTTTACTGATAACCCACTGGTAGTTAATGACCCGAATATTCGCTCTTATATTGGTGTGCCCTTAACGACTTCAGATAATTTCATATTGGGAAGTCTCTGTGTCATCGATCGCCAGACCAGAGAATTAACATCTTTACAAATTCAACAATTAGAATCACTCAGTCGCTTAATAATCAGTCAGTTGGAGTTACGGCGCAATAATGAAGCAGCGAATCGCCTTGTGTCTGTATTTGAGTCCTCGAAGAAAGTATCTATGTTGCAACAAGCAATTTTAGATAGTGTTAACTTGGCAGTCATTGCCACTGACTTAGAAGGTGTTATTCAATCCTTCAACACAGGTGCAGAGACGATGTTGGGATATAAGGCAGCAGAAATAATTGGTAAAAATCTTGCAATTTGCCATGACACTAATGAAATTATTGAAACTGCCCATCAATTATCGACAGAACTAAACCAAACTATCGAAATAGGCTTTGAGGTTTTTATTGCTAAGGTAAAATTGGGGCAACTATTTGAGAAAGAATGGACTTATATTCGGAAGAATGGCGATCGCATTCCTGTGTTGCTTTCGATTACAGGTATTCGCAACGACAAAGGAGAGATTACAGGATTTTTGGGTGTTGCCAAAGATATTACTGCTCAAAAAGAAGCTGAACGCGATCGCCTTCGTCGTCGATACATCGAAAAGTTAATAACTGCCCAGAATCAAATCGCACGAGTTCTTGCAGAATCATCGAGTTTCAATAAGTCAACAGCGCGGATTTTGGAGACGCTATGCGAACAGTTATCTTGGGATGTTGGCGAACTATGGATGACTAATATCTATCCTCAAACCTTACAGCTTATGGCAAGTTATGCCAAATCCAACATCGAAGCAACGGAGCTAATCCAAAGCCATAAACTGATGTCAATAGAGTATGGCTCTGGTCTGATTGGCTCAGTTTGGGCTTCTGGCTCTGCTCAGTGGGTGGAGATTGATCAATATCCCAATTTTTATAAATCAGAACTTGTCAAAAAAGTAGGTTTAAAGTATGCATATAGTTTTCCTATAAGTGGTGAAAATAAGTCAGTTTTAGCGGTAATCTCACTATTTAGTTGTCAGCGTCAGCAAACTAGTTTAGAGATGACGAATGCTGTGGCTGCCATTGCGACACAAATCGGACAATTTATGGAGAAGCGTAAATTTGAAAGAGAACTTCACAAACAAAACTGGCGATCGCTTCTTCTTTCAGATATTGCTCTCCGTATTCGTCAGTCCCTAGATCTCAAGGAGATTCTGAATACAGCCGTTAGCGAAATTCGCAAGTTTCTGAAGGCTGACCGCGTGATCATTTATCGATTTCATCCTGATTGGAATGGTAATGCAGAAGTAGAATCTGTTAATCCTAAATGGACATCTTCTCTCGGTGCAGATATTAAAGATACTTGTTTCCAATCGGGGCAGTGGCAAGCCTATCGAGAAGGTCGTAAGCTAGCGATCGATAATGTCGCTGAATCTGGTCTCAGTGAATGCCACAAAGAGCTTTTGGCAAGTTTTCAAGTAAAAGCAAATCTGGTTGTACCGATTATCGAAAACGAACAATTGTGGGGATTGTTGATCGCGCATCAATGCTCTGCGCCAAGGCATTGGGAATCCTTTGAGATTAGCCTGTTAAGCCAGCTTGCTGATCAAATTGGGATTGCGATCGCTCAGTCACGATTGCTCACGCAAGAGAAAGAACAACTCAAGCTTTTACAAGATCAAAATATTGCTTTAGATATCGCCCGTGCTGAAGCTGAACAAGCGGCGATCGCTAAAAGTTCTTTCTTAGCAATGATGAGTCATGAGATTCGCACTCCGATGAATGCTGTGATTGGCATGACGGGTTTGTTACTCGATACAACTTTAAACGATCAGCAACGAGACTTTGCTCAGACTATCCGTAGTAGTGGCGATCACTTATTAAATCTAATTAACGAAATTCTCGACTTCTCCAAATTAGAAGCAGGGGAAATGCTATTAGAAACGCTTGAATTTGATTTGGAAATAAGTATTGAAGAAGTTGCCGAAATTTTAGCCCCAGTTACCCAGACTAAAGGACTAGAGCTAATTACATTTATCCATACCAATGTTCCTAAATATTTACAGGGAGATATCGGTCGGCTACGTCAGGTTTTACTAAATCTAGTCAATAATGCAATTAAATTTACAGCTAAAGGGGAAGTTACAATTGAAGTTAGCTTAATATCAGAAGATGCAATTACTGCTTCTCTACGCTTTGCTGTTATCGATACAGGAATTGGGATTCCTGCTGCATCTCAATCAAAGCTATTTCAGCCTTTCACTCAAGTAGATGCTTCAACCACCCGTCAATATGGTGGTACTGGATTAGGGCTGGCGATCTGTAAGCAAATAGTCGAGTTAATGGGCAGCACAATTCATTTGGAAAGTAAGGAGAATCATGGATCAACTTTTTGGTTTGAGATTGTACTTAAAAAACAGTCCAATTACCCCAGCAATAATCTTGGAGTTGACTCTTTGCAAGGACTGCGAGTTCTAGTTGTAGATGATAGAATTACAAACTGTCGGATTCTTGAGCATCAACTCAGCGCTTGGGAAATGCGAGTTGATACAGTTGAACGTTCTGTCGAAGCGATGTCTTATCTTAATCGTGCGATTGAAATCGGTGATCCTTATCAACTGGCTGTATTAGATATGCAAATGCCAGATCTTGATGGAGATAGCTTAGGGAAACAAATCAAGGATTCCCCAACTCTTCAAAATACGCATCTAATTATGCTGACCTCTCTCGATCAAAATGGTGCAGCTAAACGAATGCTTGAGATTGGGTTTGCCTACTATCTTCGTAAGCCTGTACGCAAGCTTCGACTTTTAAGTTGTATTCTCGATTCTATAGCAGGAGTTAGCCAAAATCTAACTGTCGGACAGAAAAAACAGGATTCACAACTAGATTTAGAACCAATTCTTCCATCTAAACTAAAAATTTTACTGGCAGAAGATAGTCTAGTTAACCAAAAAGTAGCGATTAATCAACTGACTAATTTGGGCTATAGTGCTGATGTTGCGGGGAACGGCAAGGAAGTTGTAGAGATGATCGCGCAGATACCCTATGATATCATTCTTATGGATTGTCAGATGCCGATTTCAGATGGTTATGAGGCTAGTCGCCGCATTCGGGCTTTAGAATCGGAGGCTAAAAATGGACGGGCTAAAGTGATTATTATTGCTCTCACCGCCAATGCCATGAAGGAAGATCGCGATCGCTGTTTGGCTTCGGGAATGGATGACTACCTGAGTAAACCAATTCGTAAGGAAGATTTAGGGAATAAGCTTGCCTCTTGGTCTGAGGTTTTGGCAGAGAGAGAGCAGCAAGTTTTGACAGAACTGAATCTTAGTGAAGTATGCATTCCTAAAGTAATCGATGAAGTTCCAATGGATGATCCGTTAGAAGATACTCAAGAGCATAGCGAATTAGAAATTGACTGGAAATATTTAGAGGAAATGTCTGGTGGTAGTGCGGAATTTAAGCAAGAACTCTTAGGTGCATTTTTAGAGTCGATGCCTGAACATATAGCAGCACTCAAAATTGCCATGTCTCAGCAGGTATATACTGAAGTTGAACGAGAGGCCCATTTTATTAAGGGTTCGAGTGCGGCGATCGGGATTACAGGAATCGCCAAAATCGCTGATCTGTTAGAGAACCAAGGTAAAAACAAACAATTCTCTGATAACGCTCAATTACTACTCCAGCAAATAAGCAATGGAATAGAAAATATTCAACGGTTAGTTCAAGGTACAGGAGAGTAATGCTTAATCATTAACATACAATTGCGATCGCCTGCTACTCGCTCATAGCTAAACACATCGACAATTTGACTGATGAGATCCAAGCCTCGACCACCTAAGGCATTAATATCGACATCATCGAAATCAGAAAGTTTGCCTGACAAATCAAAACCAGCCCCAAAATCAAAAACTTTCATTTCCAAGGTGTTTTCAGTTAGTGTTGCCTCCAGATCGATTGGCATTTCCTGCGGCATATTTTTATGAGCATGACGGACTGCATTTGTAAATACTTCTGCTAGGGCAGTTTTGCAACGCCACCAATCAATCTTGGACATTGCATCGTGGTTGAGTTTCTCATACCAATCTAATACTTTGGCTAGTTCATTAAGATCGGTGTTAACTCGCAGCGAGATAGTTTGAGCCACAGGGAACCTACCAAAATATATAACTAATGACAAAAATTATATAGTGATTCATATAAATACAAACTTAAAAAACCAAAAGCTGTGGCGCACGCGCATCGTGCGCCACAGCTTTTGGTTTTTTGGTTACGCCTATCTACTTAAAGATGAATCAGCGCCTCTTCTTTTTTGGTGTTAAATACTTTAAAATTTATACATAGAGATAGCTTGCAATTCTTGCTAGTGTTTAAGGATTATAAATGTTACAAATTTTAGTGATTGATGACGATCTCGTCATGCGGATGGTTCTTAAAAAGACTCTGCAAGAGCAAGGTTATTCTGCGATAATTGCGACAAATGGCAAGGAAGGAATAGAACTCGCTCAAAAACATCATCCTGCTTTAGTTATTTGTGATTGGTTGATGCCTGATATTGATGGGTTAGATGTCTGCGCTCAAATTAAGCAAGAACCAAGTCTCTCTTCTACCTTCTTTATTTTGTTAACGTCGCGTAGTGCTGTAGAAGATAAAGTTAAGGCGCTTGATAGTGGAGCCGATGATTTTCTATCTAAACCAATTGAAAAAATTGAGCTAATTGCCAGTGTTAAGGCAGGATTGCGGCTATATCAACTGAATCAGGATTTACAACGTCAAAAACAATTATTAGAATCGGAACTAACTGAAGCCAGCGAATATGTGCGATCGCTATTGCCTGTGAGTTTAGAAGGTGATGTGAATATCCATACTCAATTTATTCCTTCTAGTCAGTTAGGCGGTGATTGTTACGATTTTTATTGGCTTGATGATGACCATCTAGCGATTTATTTGATTGATACATCTGGACATGGGGTGGGATCGGCACTGCTTTCGATTTCGATTTTAAACCTATTGCGATCGCAATCTTTTGGCAAAGAGAAGTTTTACGATCCTAGTGCGGTGATGACGGAACTCAATCAATCATTTCAGATGAGTCAGCATAATGGGCGTTATTTTACAATGTGGTATGGGGTATATCAGCGATCGCAGCGCAAATTAGTTTATGCCAATGCAGGACATCCGCCTGCATTGGCGATTACAGGTAGCGATCGCAAGCTGCAAATGCAGCAATTGCCTAGTCTCAGTATGCCAATCGGTTTTTTTGATGATACTGAATATACAAGTACCGAAGTTTACATTGAAATGGGTACGATTCTTTATGTTTTTAGTGACGGTATTTTTGAAGTGATGCAAGCCGATAACAGAATCTGGGGACTTCCTAAATTCATTAATTTACTAACTCAAGAATTGCCACACAAGACGGCAATTAATGCGGAGTTGGTACTACAATTCATTCGGAAGGAAACCCCTGATGCAGTTTTTGAAGATGATGTTTCGCTACTCCAAATTAACTTTGTATAACGCGATCAAATGCAGCGCGATCGGGTAATAAGTTAAAGACTTTATCCATTTTGGTCAATTCCATAATTATCTGAACTTGATCATTGAGAGAACACAGATATAGCTCAGATTCGTTCTTCCGCACTCGTTGAAGTATATCAACTAGCGCTCCCAGTCCTGAGCTATCCATAAAGGTAATATTCGTAAAGTCAATCAAAATTGTCTCTATACCTAATTCAATTAGTTCGCTGACCTCGCGACGGAGTTGAGTGCCACCCGCGTTATCAATCAGTCCGACTGGTTCTAAAACCCTTGAAGATTTACTCATAATTAATTCTCTTTGTTAGTTACTTATTTTCTTTAGGTTGCCATACCGCAGCTTGGATCACAACCGATAGCAGGCAAATATTATAAATTGCCCAGCTACTGTTAATTAAATAGATCCAAGGATCTGGGAGCGTTCCCATCATAAAGCGAATTAGGCTCAAGGCCATTCCCACAATTGTGAGAATTACAATCGTTAACTGAGGAATTACTAGATTAATATATTTACCCGACTGTCTTTGTTTGGGGGTAACTTGAAAGTTAAGTGGTGTCCGCGAGAATACACTCCAAACGGCTTGGATAAACAAAGGAAATAGCGCGATCGCATATTGCTCCGATCTCCACAGTTCACGGGCAGGAATGCCCCATGTGGCGGCGAGAAACGTTAGACGATTGATTATAAATGCGGGAAAGAAGTGAATTGCAAAGTCAGCCCCAAAGGCTTTGACAGGGATAAGCCCTGTAAAGAAAAAGATGATCGGACAGCAAATGAATATCAATGTAAAAAAGCCAGAAAAATAGCTATACATGGTTTGGAAGTATTGTAAACGCTGCCAAAAACTTAATCCAGACTTAGTTAATGGATTTTCTTGCACGAGAACTTGAATCGTTCCTTGCGCCCACCGTAAGCGTTGTTTGAGTGTAGAGACTAAATCATTGGGAGCTAGTCCCTCTGCTAAAAGCTCATTGTGATAGGCAGATTGCCAACCCGCGCCGTGTAAACGCATCGCCGTATTCATATCTTCGGTAATACTACTGCTTGACATGCCGCCAATCAAATCGAACTCCGCAATTCGCGAAGCATCTTTGTCTAAAGCATCTGAGAAATATTGCAAGCCAACATTCAGCAATGCTTCACGCCTTAACACTGCATTTGTACCAGTATAAAAAGCGGAATTTAAGCCATCTTTGCCTTGTTGAATTGGGCCGTAGAATAAATGGGCAGAATGTCCATAAGGGTCGCCTTCAGGAAGATTGTAAAAGTCCTGTGGTGTTTGCACAAAAGCGATGCGATTGCCATCATACTTACCAGTCCATTGGTTAAAGCTATAGAAGTAAGGTAAAACGCGCTTGAGAAATTTGGGTTTGGGAATGTGATCGGCATCAAGGGTTAGGATAAACTCGCCATTGGTATCGCCTGAAAAGATCGCATAATTGATGTTGCCAGCCTTTGCATGATGGGGCTTACCTGCAATTTTTGTGCGGGCAATATAGCGACAACGGATCAGATCGCTAGATTCTCGCTCTTTTTCGAGAATTGCACCTTCCAGCCGTTTCTGCTCATTTACAAGCCGATCGCCAACACTAAGTCCTGTAGTTGTATTACCACTCATCATCACAAAGGCATCACGCAGAGTTTCCAAAAACCGCACCGCAGGCTGAGAATCCCTTTCATTTCGATTCAAATTTTTGAGGAAACTATCTGCTTGTTGGGCATCGGGAAGTAAATCTTCTAACTGCTTTAGTCTCGTCTCTAGTTCAGCTCTGTCATTTTCAATACGATATGCTTCAGTTTGCATTTTAGGCGATCGCAGATCATCAATGGCAACAGTTTGTGACATCGATCGCATTTGAGCAGAATTACCATCATCGAGAATATATACCCGTAATTTATTAGCAGGATAGTCAATCGCCAGCGCCGCCCTCACAGTTTCTTCAACCATCTCTACAGGTTCGTTATAGCAGGTGACAAAAATATCCACGCAAGGATAGTCGATCACGGGCAGAACTGGACGCATTTGGTCAAGCGATCGCACTTCTCGTTCTAGAGGTCGCCAAAGTCCGACTGTAAACATTGCGCCACCGACAAAGCTATAAATTTCGGCAAGCAGTAGCGGGATCGCTAGCCACAGAGCATCGACGTTTATAGGATTATTAATCCGCCATATTAAATACCATGCACCCAGAATTAAGTTAATTTCGGCGAGATAGCGAAATAGCAATGTGCGCTTTTTGAGGCGCGATCGCATATTGCCAATGAAGCTAGGAGCATTTTCAAGAATAGTAGTAGG
>JAJAZG010000446.1 GCA_026785865.1 Pseudanabaena sp. CAN_BIN31 | reverse complement strand
GCGCCGCACCATCTGATAGTGAGTAGGAAATAATGTGAGAAGCCCGAAAAGCTCAATAGAATGGTAAAAAGATGGTCAGAATTTCGCCATCGTATGCAGCACTTGTCGAATGCATCCTTACTGTAAGTTTACCGCCTAGTGCTTTTAGCAAGGTTTTTGTCGTTGGCAAGCTCAGGCTTAATGTACCTGTTTCAGGTTGGAGCATTAGCCATTGACCGACCGCCTTCAGTAATGGCAAATCGCCGCCGCCTTGTCGCGTTACTTGTGATTGAAACTGTAATTTCAGATATTCACCTGCACTCGTAAGAATTAATTGAATATGACTATCGGGCGGAAAACTACGGACTAGGCGATCGACTAAGCCATTGAGAATTTGAGATAGAAGTAAAGCATTACTAGAAATTGCAGGGATTTCCGTGGGTAAAATCATTTCTAGAGAAATTTGTCGCCGCTCTGCATGTTCTTGCCAACGCATAAATCCATCACTCAAAATTTCTCCGATTTGGGTTGCTTCCAACATAATTGGATAACTATCGAGTTGGGCTGCTTCAAAAATCAAATTAAATCTTTCAATCTGTTCCGTACATTCAGCGTCAACGCGATCCAACCGCATTTTTACTTCCGTAGATATATCTTTACGACGTTTTAGCGATCGCACCAACATCCTTATCGTGGTGAGCGGTGTGCGTACCTCATGGGTAATCGCTTTGATAATATCGACTTCTTGAATTTCAGGAATCGGCAACTCTTGATGAATCGAACTTTGCGCCATCAAAATCGCGCCAAATCTTGCCATGACTTGATAGGGTGGCAAGGCTAGGGGAAACTGTTGCAGCTTAGTTTGTAATAAAGCTTGTTGCTCAGTGCGCCGAATGCGCGGTAAAAGTACCGCGATCGCAGCTTGAATGGCGAGGGGATGTAGTGACCAGACACAGCTATGATTTTTTGCGGACGAGACGACTAAAGCGCTAAAAGTTTCCGTAATTAAAACACATATCCATTCCTGACTAAGTAAATCAGATTTAGGGATCGTGACAACTTGTGTATCGCCAATCGGTAAAGTTCCTGTCGGGAATAGTGAAGATTTACTGGTGGTAAATACCCAAGTTTGCAACTCTGTCTCACGAAACGCAGCTTTTGCAAAAATGTAAGGATGATGCGTTAGCAACAACCCTTTGAGCGGTCTTTGCATTGAAAATTGATGAAGAACCGCGATCGCGCGATGCCAAAATTCCTTAGCATCTGTTTGGTGCAACTCTTCGACAAACTCATAGGTTTGCGGATCTTGATGCAGAGCCTCGTATATTGTTGCCAATGTTCGTTGTCCTCAAGCTACTGATACGCCTTTAGGGAACTGCACTTCGTGCAGTTCCCTGAAAAGAAAACTAACGACCTTGTGCAAGTGCAGTTTCGGCACGGTTAAGCTCTTGTGATAGGCGATCGCGTGTTTTCGTAGGAACTGCACGCTTCATTGAGCCGTTATAGTATCCTGCCAAAGTATTTAACGCCGTGGACATCGTTGTATAAGAATACAAGCCACCATTTTCGCGATCGGCTCGATAACGCGATATATAAGCATTGATCTTGTATCTTGCCGCAGTCTTGACGGCAATACGATTATCAGCATTTTCTGGAAGATTGATCGCTTCGCGCATGGTTTTAATCGTATCGGTTGTATCAGCGCTGTAATTACCTGTCAAACCTGCGTTGACAAGGGCTTGAGTTTCTTTGGTAGATAATGCTTCACTTTTTTTGGTAAACAATGCAGCGTTTGCCTCTGGTGCAAAACCGCCAATTACGATTAATGTCACCAGTGCAACAGCGATCGCTGCACGAAATAAGCCTTGTAAAGAGACTTGTAAAGCTTTCAAGAACTTAAGTAAAGACTCGTATTCTGCCTTCATAATTTATAAATTAATAAAAATATATACACATATTTGTTGTCTCTGTAATCTTATGACTTTTCGGACAACCTCCCCCATTATCCAAGGGGATCATAATGTTACAAAACCATGACATTACGATCCCCAATTAAGATTACTAACGCGATCGCCACAACAATGACAGGTATTTGGTTTTAGCTAAGTATTTATACTTTAAATGCCTCATAAACTCATCTCAACCATTAGAAGATAACCCTTTCAGCCATTGATCTGCTCCAAAAATTTGGCAGAATGTACCTAGATACAGACCGATGCCTTAGTTCACTGAAACTAAGGTTAGACATCATTAAAAGCAGTTGGAGGCTAATTGTATGGCGAGGGAACGTCCTCCCCTAGAAGAAATGACCTTGCGTCAACTTCGTAAAGTAGCAGCAGAGCTAGAGATTTCTCGTTACAGTCGAATGCGAAAATCTCAGCTACTAGATGATATTCAGACTATTCTTTCGGCTCAAGGTATTGTCTCATCCCAAACAGATCGTAGTAACTTGGAGATACAGGAAATCGTGGAAGCATCAAAGTTTAATGTTGGTAGTGAAGAGACAGAAGAAAACCTAAAGCCGCTTGCCGCCATTGATAAAAGTATTGGCGATCTGCCCAGTGGTTATGGTGAAAGCCGCATTGTTTTACTACCTCGCGATCCCCAATGGGCTTATGTATATTGGGATGTACCCAGTTCTCAAAAAGAAGAATTGCGTCGTCAAGGTGGACAGCAGTTGGCGCTACGTTTATACGATGCCACTGATGTCAACTTAGACTACCAAACTCCCAATAACTTGCAGGAGTATAACAGCGACGAACTCGCCCGCGAATGGTATTTACCGATCCCCATTAGCGATCGCGACTATGTAGCAGAGCTTGGATATCGCTGCGCTGATGGTCGTTGGTTAGTCTTGACCCGTTCCAAGGTTGTGCATGTCCCGCCTGTATTCGCATCAGAATGGGTAGAAGACAACTTTATTACTGTGCCTTGGGATCAAACCCTCAAAGGTCAAACCTTCTTCACCTTGGTTCCTCCTGCGAAGAAAGTTGATCCTGCGATCGAAGAAACTGCAAGCGACAGTTCCTACGATGAGATCTTCAATATTGCCCGTGAAGCTGAAATCCCCAAAATTTCTGCTCCTCTTTACGGTTCCATGCAAAATCAGTCGGGAATTGGCATGATTCCTGATTCGATTAGTTCCTATGCCTTTACATCTGGTGCGGGCTTATTTGCAGGATCGGTAGGAGCAGCAGGCGCAATCAGTGCTAGCGGTATTAATTACTCTGGCATCGGTATGTCCAGCTACAGCTTCTTCTCTAGCGAATCCCCAATCCGTCCTCGTCAGTTCTGGTTAGTTGCTGATGCAGAGTTGATCGTTTACGGTGCAACCGAACCTGATGCTTCTGTCACGATTGGTGGTCGCCCAGTCAAGCTCAATGCTGACGGAACATTCCGCTTCCATACTTCTTTCCAAGATGGTATCCAAGACTATCCGATTTTTGCAGTCGCGTCAGATGGCGAACAAAATCGCGCCATCCACATGAAGTTCGAGCGCGAAACCCTTGAGCGTCGTACTAATACCAAAGAAGAAGCAATTCCTGAATGGATTAGCTAAATTATTATATGAAATAAAAAAGCCCTGTAAAGCAGGGCTTTTTTATTTCATATTCGATCTAAAATGCTGTGTAGAAAGCAGTTTCAGAAGAGGGGGGTGAACAATTATCTTTTCAGACTAGACTCAGTAGAAAGCATTTCCTCTAATCTCTGAAATCTTTGCAGGATTGAAAGTTTAGGTGCATTGAGAATGATTTCGGTGATTAACAGTTATGCTCTAAGCTTTCCAGAGGCGCGACTCTGATCGATATCAGTGATGATTTCTTTAAATAGAAACAATAAACTCAAGCTAATCCCAACAATTTGGACCGCCAATTCAAACTTGAAGTGCAACACCTAGAGATCTTGCCATAAGCGACTCATAAGGATATTCTGATATTTATCATAATAATAAGGATATCCTCATGAACTATACACATCTTAGCATTTCAGAGCGAGCAGAGATTTACAAATTAAGAGTGACAGACAAATTGTCAATGTCAGTGATCGCTGCAACCATGAAGCGGTCAAAAAGTACGATATCAAGAGAACTGAATCGTAACACCAGCGAGAAACACAAAGTT
>JAJAZG010000445.1 GCA_026785865.1 Pseudanabaena sp. CAN_BIN31 | reverse complement strand
CGTCTTGCTGTCATTAAAAAATGCAAATCTCATGCTTCTATACCTGAAATTGGGGCTTGATTTCTTGTGATTCTTGCAAATACCACCCCTTAAGTACTCCTAAATCACGAGGGCTTCGATTTCTGGTGTCCAATATTTACTCCTCTATTAATGTGGCGTGCATCCTTTTTTTGCTTCAACTTTTTCCAAAGTCCAGTACCAAAAGACCTTCCAGAAAATGGATTGATTTGGGATGCTCCCAATGATATTAAATTTGGAATTTGGATTATGCCCAACAATAAAATGCGTGGGATGCTAGAGACTTTTTTGGCTGACATCATTCCTGAAGAGAATCAAGTTTTGTGGGAATTTGCGAAAGAGTCCGTACAGGAAGCAAAAGTTAGAGGGTCGAAAGTTACACCAAATCACATCGACAAAGCAAATATTTATACTTGGTTAGCTTGGCAAGAACCATCAGGACTACAAATTTCGACAGCAGTTAAGAAGAGAACTATTTTTGATCGAACACATCCAAATGCTCAGGAGTTTGTGACTTGGTTTAAGACTTTGTATGGGTTGTAGGTAGTTAGACAAAAAATAAAAGCTGTATCGCACGCTGCGCGTGCGATACAGCTTTTTGGGTTTATTATGAAGTATTAAGCAACTTCATAATTGAAACTAAAAGTTGCCCATTGCTGCACATCTAGCATCCATGTATCACTGACATTAGCTGCATTCCCAAAATCTGAAGGCTTACCTGTGCGATCGAGATCGGCGAGTAGAGCTTGAGCGACTTGTAACGGATTGGGAATAGAAATTAACCCATTCAAAGATAAAGATTGACGTTGCGGGGCTTCTAGGATTTTGGTAACTTGCAAAAGTGGCGATCGGCTAATCACGACATAAATATCGACCATTCCTTTGGGAGCGGAGACAGCCCATTTCAATGGCGCTTTGGGGTAGGGAATAGTTAGTGTTTCTAATGGTGGAATAATGCCATCGCTAGCGTAGGGAGTGGCGATAAAGTTGGGCGTGAGGATCTTGCTACGCGAATCGATGCAAAAAATTCTGGTATGTAAAGGATATTCGCTGAAGTTCTCAATCTGGACTTCAAGCCGATCGCCAATATTTATTGGTTTAGTCCGAACTGTATTATTGGCTGTATTCTTAGGAACAAGACGCGCACGAGCGGCGGATTTACTTGCCATGGTGACAGAGCGTTCATCGACACCAATAATCGCTTTGAAGGTGACGCGAGTATCGAGATGGGTTGAAGCTTGATTTTCGGTAGTGCCGATTAGTTTGGCGGCAAATAGGTTTTCGAGGAATGGTTGTAAGCGTTTAATCGCTACACCTACGGACTCGCCAACAGAACCGAAAGAACCAAGGATCGGCGTATGTCCAACCGTGAATAAACCATAGCTGACGGATTGCACGCCAAATAGACAATCGGCACATTGTTCATTGGCATTTACGCCAAACATATTTGGCAAGGTCGAGAAGGCACTGGTGGCATCAATACGCTCGATTTTGCTTAAGCCAATGTCAAGGGCGATCGCTAATTTGACATTATGCAAAATTGCTCGCATCGCTTCTTGGAGTAATTGACCTGCTTCTAGTTTGGGAATGCTACTGCGATCGCTTAAAATTTCAACTTTGCCATTAAATCCATTTCGCGATTTGAGTTGAACTGTTCCTGAAACACCCGCCGCCCCCATCACATTCAAGATTGTACCAGCCGCATAATTGCTCAAAACAGCGATCGGTAAACCCGCTAAATGCACATCTGCTGCATAGCGATCGCCTGTGCTATTCGTAATCACCCCATCGGAACCAAAGTCAGGAATTGGTAACATGTTCGCGAAGGTGTCAGTCGCGATCGCCTTTTGTTTGGCTGCATCCACAATATTCGCAACTTGCTTATCGATACTGAGGTTGTCATTATGCAAAACTCGGCGATCAAGTGTGGTTACCAAATCGCTCATGACCACATAAATAGTGCTTGCAGGAGTAATTTGCCATAATTGCTGCACCAAGGCGTAAGTAAATGCACCACTACTAAACCCTGACCATTGAGCATCCGCACAGAGCATATCGCCCGAGGCGGCGCGTAAAGTTGTGCCGTGAGGTTTTAGATTGATTGGTTGATTGTCAGTTGGTTCTATTACGGGTTGCCAGCTTTTTAATCCAACTCGCGATCGCAAGCGAAAGTTACCGATCGCTGACATATTCGGGTAGTAAAAACCTGCATCGATGACATTTAAAATCTGATCCGTGGCGATCGCTTGCAGCCAGCCTTGCCATTCTTGTTCGGTAATATCGCGCAGATTTTCGAGATTCTGAGGCAGTCCACTATCGACAGGCACAAGCGTGTTGTAACTGCCAAGCCGCGAACCATGTCCGCTAAAATGGACGATTACCAAGTCATCGGGCAGGGTTTGAGCAACTAAATGTTCAGTAATCGCGTTGGCAATATTCGTCCGCGTGGCTTCGCGATCGGTCAAAGTGACGATATCCTGTGGGGTAAAACCAAAGCGATAAATCAATAACTCTTTTTGCAATTCCACATCATTGACGCAACCATGTAGAGGTAGCCACCCGCTTACAGGATTTTGGGAATTATTGTCCTCTTTCGCATCGTATTGATTAATCCCAATCAATAGCGCTCGCTTGCGTTGTGTCCCACTTGCCTGACGCGCAAACTGCTCTGCGGCAAATGCCACGCGATCGCTGGTCATAAACTGCCATCCGATCAGACTGGTCAGCCCCGCCTGTAAGAATTGTCGCCTTGCAATTCCCATGTTTACGCCGTAATTTCCTTTGTTTTTTGCCAACAGTACCTTTAATTAAAACCGATTAACAGCCTCTCTTTTTAGTTATTTTGGTAAATTTGCACCTAGATTTTTGAATAAGTAGGAAAGCATAATTAAACCCAAAACCCAGAAAGCTGTAGCGCACGCTGCGCGTGTGCTACAGCCTTTTGGGTTTTAAGGTTTCTTTTGCCTACCTACTTATTTAAAATTACTCATTTACTTTTTTGCGATAATAAATCCACAACCGCATTATTGATTGTTGATCGCCTTGAGCCAAATCTTTCCCAAATCTCTGTATCTGCATATTCCATTTTGCAAACGACGCTGTTTTTATTGTGACTTTGCGATTACGACAGGCGGCGATCGCCTTAAGCAACAATATGTTGATGTTCTATGTCAAGAAATTGCGCTCACGGTCGCCGCGACTCCACCTGTTGAGGCTTTGCAGACGATCTTTTTTGGTGGTGGTACGCCCTCTTTGCTGAGTGTGTCTCAGATCGCGCAAATTTTAGAAACGATCGCGAAATACTTTGCGATCGCGCCTGATGCTGAAATATCGCTCGAAGCTAATGCGGGGACAGTTAGCCTTGAGAGTTTACAAGGTTATCGAAGTTTGGGAATCAATCGGATTAGCTTAGGCGCACAGGCTTTTCAACAAGAATTGTTAGATGTTTGCGGTCGTGGTCATACGGTGGCGGAGATTTATGAAACAGTAGCGCTGTTTAAGCTTGCTGGTTTTGAGAACTTCAACTTAGATTTAATCGCAGGGCTTCCGCATCAATCTATGGCAGATTGGCAAGACTCGATTCATCAGGCGATCGCTTTGCAGCCAAATCATTTAGCAGTTTATGACCTGACGATTGAAGAAGGAACTGCTTTTGCGAAGCGTTATCAGGCAGGTGAGACACCATTACCGACCGACTCGCTAACCGTCGAGATGTATCTCGCCGCCCATGAGTTACTTCCATCCGCAGGTTATGAACATTATGAGATTTCTAATTATGCGCGATCGGGTTATCAAGTACAGCATAATTTGACCTATTGGCACAATCAACCCTTTTACGGAATGGGAATGGGTGCGACCAGTTACCTCGATCGTCAAAGAATTGATCGCCCTCAAAAAATGCGTGCATATTTAGATGCAATGGCGCGATGGCAAGCTGAAGGAATTGGTTTTACTGTACCGATTCTTTCAGATTCAGAAGCATTAATGGATACGTTAATGCAGGGATTGCGGTTAGCAGAAGGTGTGAGCTTAAATTCTTTGCGACAGAGTTATGGTGATCTGCTTTGCGATCGCGCCTTGCAAATCCTAGAAAAGTATATAGATAGAGGTTGGGTAAAGCTTATAGATTTGGGAAATGATTCACAAATATTCTTGACTGCTCCCGATGGTTGGTTATTTTCAGATGTGGCGATCGCGGATCTGTATGAAAATCTTATTCCCTAACAGAAATTAAAGCGATCGCCATAGATTAGACCCATAAGCTATATTGATTAACAAATATCTAGCTCTCTCCTTGGCGATCGCTCATGACCAAATGGTTTAACACAGCAGGACCCTGTAAATCTGACATTCACTATATGCTGTCGGCGACCGATCGCTTACCACAGCTAAAGCATCTGATTGATCAAGAAAATTATTTTGTGATTCATGCGCCTCGGCAAATTGGCAAAACTACCGCCATGATCTCCCTCGCACAGGAACTCACAAAAAGCGGTCAATATATTGCAGTATTACTATCCGTAGAAGTCGGAGCCGTCTTTCCTCACGATCCCCAGCTAGCGCAAAATAGCATCCTCAATCATTGGTGGAATCAAATTCGATTGTTGCAACTGCCCTTACCAAGTCTCGCGCAAATGCGTCAAGAATCAGGCATTACAGAGCTAGACTTACAGACAGTTTTACAATCTTGGGCGATCGCTTCTCCCCTTCCTTTAGTTGTATTTCTTGACGAAATCGATGCATTGAGCGATGAAACTTTAATCTCGGTGTTACGACAATTACGTTCAGGCTTTCCCAATCGTCCGCAGGGATTTCCGCAATCTGTTGGCTTGATTGGAATGCGTGATGTGCGTGATTACAAAATTACGGCGGGAGGAAGCAATCGCCTGAATACTTCCAGTCCATTCAACATCAAAGTTCAATCCTTTACAATGAGTAATTTTACTCTAGAGGATGTAAAAAATCTCTATGCTCAACATACTGAAGCCACTGGACAAATATTTACGGAAGCAGCGATCGCCCATGCTTTCCATTTGACACAGGGACAGCCTTGGCTCGTGAATGCGATCGCTAAAGAAATTACTGAATATATTGCCGCCGATCCTGCGATTCCCATTACCGTTGAATTAATTAACCAAGCAAAAGAGATCTTAATCAAGAGACAAGATACACATTTAGATAGTTTGGCGGAGAGGTTAAGGGAAGATCGGGTGAGGGCGATTATTCAGCCGATTTTATCTGGATTGGAAATAGGTGATACGCCAGAAGACGATCGCCGATATTTATTGGATTTGGGCTTAGTGATACGGAGTCAAGAAGGAGGCTTAAAAATTGCTAATCCGATCTATCAAGAAGTAATTCCTAGAGTGCTATCCCAAGGAGCGCAGGATAGCTTGCCGATGATTCAACCGAGTTGGTTAAATCCTGACGGCAATATCAATCCGCAAATACTTTTAGAAGCATTTCTCAAATTCTGGCGGCAACATGGTGAGCCATTATTCAAAAGTACCAACTATCCAGAAATTGCACCGCATTTGGTGATGATGGCTTTTTTACATCGTGTCGTTAATGGCGGTGGGACGCTAGAGAGAGAATATGCGATCGGTTCGGGGCGGATGGATATCTGTTTGAGATATCAGGGTGTGATTTTGGGTATGGAACTCAAGGTATGGCGCGATGGTAAGAAAGATCCGCTTTATGAAGGGCTGGAGCAGTTGGACAAGTATCTGTCAGGCTTGAGTTTAGATACGGGTTGGTTGGTGATATTTGATCGCCGTTCTGGGTTGCCACCTATCAGCGATCGCACCACAACCGAAGATGCAATCAGTCCCGCAGGCAGAAATATCATTGTGATTCGCGGATAAGTTGGGGATAAATTTTTGCAGATACAAAAAAACCTGACCTTCAAAAAAGTCAGGTAAATATTAAAGTTGCAAATAAATCTTGTTGTATTTAGTTATTGGACTTTGGACAAGATTGAAGCTAAAAAAAGATAGGAATTAAGCAAAAAGGGATAATGACAGTTTCAAGCGAAAACAGATCATCAT
>JAJAZG010000444.1 GCA_026785865.1 Pseudanabaena sp. CAN_BIN31 | reverse complement strand
GGCCACCAACAAATCGCAAAAAAAAAAAAAAAAACAACCCAAACAGGGCGGGCCCCCCGCCCCGGCGCCCCCCACAGCTTTTTGGGTTTTGCGCTAGCATAAGTTTTAGTTAAACTTGCTGGATTTCTGAATTTTTCTATGCCCAAGCTATCAAAGCCCCCAGATCCTAATGATCCCGAATATCAGACTCTTGAGCGTAGAGTTAACTTTTATTTACATCTTGCCATCTACTCGGCTTGCAGCACCTGTATGTGGTTCATCCAATCAATCACCGAAAAAGTTTGGATATGGTCAGTTTGGGTAGCCGTTATCTGGGGCATATTTATCCTTGGACATGGAATTTGGGTGCTTTCCAAAGAAAAACGTATTGATCCCAACTTCCCTGAAGGAATTGATCCAGAACTTTAGACAGTGAGGCAAAACAGCTATGGCGATCGCACTAGAAACCACTATAAGCTATCTTTCACTTGAGTCTTTTTTGGAACTGCCAGAAACTAAACCTGCGAGTGAATACATTAATGGTCAAATTTATCAAAAGCCAATGCCACAGGGTAAACATAGTACATTGCAAGCAGAAATGGTCATGGCTATCAACCAAAGGGCTAAACCGAAAAAACTAGCGTATGCGTTTCCCGAATTGCGTTGTACTTTTGCGAAGCGGTCAATTGTGCCAGACATTGCTGTATTTGAATGGACGAATATTCCGCTTGATGCTGATGGCGAACCATTAAACAAAATCCAAATTGCTCCTGATTGGATTATTGAGATTCTTTCACCTGCTCAATCACCATTTTTAGTTATTGATAAAATCGGATTTGCTTTAAAATATGGTACAAAACTTGGCTGGTTAATTGTTCCTCAAGAAAAAATAATTTTGACATTTGAAGGCGATCGCTTTAATAGCCATCATGGAATGGATATTTTGCCAATGCTGGAGATTTTAGACGATTGGCAGATGTCAGTCCAAAATGTGTTTGATTTACTTAAGTTTTAGTTTTGCCAAAGCATACTAATCTTATTTGGTTGCACTACGAGTTATCAAAAAAATGAGTACCTCAGAACGTATTGAACAACTGGCTGCCGCGATCGCTGAAGATGTTTATATTGACATTGCCAAGTGGCATTTGTATTTAAATGATGCTCATTTGCATCACCCACTTGCGGAAAAATTTTATCCAATGTTGGATGGAATTACATCAGCAGATGTTACTAAAGTATTAAGCGGAACGATGATCTTACTCGGTGGTGGTAAGCGTGAAATTCCTCTCAGTGAATTAATTCCAGATTTTTGCCAGAATAGATTGTTAACTATTTTGGAAGAATTTAAACAATAAACAAGGGGCTTAAGCCCCTTGCTCATCAGAATTTATGATTTCTACTCCTAATCCTGTCTTTCAGTCAATGCGCCGCCGTCTGGCGCTGTGGTATGCGATCGTTACCGCGATTTTGTTGATTGTATTTGCGACAGGATTCTATCTATATGTGCAGACAACTTTAATTGATCGCATTGACGACACGATCGATCATGTTGCCGAGGTAATTGAGCGATCGCTGATTCGTTCTAATTTGATTGATTTAGAATCAGATTTTAGTCGCAATTTTTCGGCAAATGCTCAGGAGATCGATGCCGATCATATTGATATTGATTGGTTCAGTCCCACTGGCGAGATTCTCTGGACAACTAATCAAACTACGGAGTCATTACAACAGCGCGAAAAGGGAATTTTAACGCCCGTCTATCGGACTATCCATTTATCAGAGCATTTGTCAGAAGCAGAACCATTGCGACAGATGACGGAACCGATTGTGGTTAATGGAAAATTATTAGGATATCTCCGCATTAGTCATCCTTGGTTTGAAGTTACCAAGCCCGTCAAGCAGTTATTTCTCGATTTGGCGATCGGCACAACGCTGATGGTGTTTGTGGTTTTATTATGTGGTTGGTGGCTAGCAGGAATTGCGATGGAACCTGTGCGCGAGTCTTATCAAAGCTTGAAACAGTTCACGGCTGATGCTTCTCACGAGCTTCGTAATCCGATCGCTGTTATTCAAACTAATGTCCAAGTTGCCCTCGCCGATCCAGATCCAGAGTTCCAGCGATCGCAACTCGAAGCAATTGAAAGAATTACGCGCCGTTTAGGAAGATTGATTGAAGATTTACTGTTTTTAGCGCGTCATGATGGCGGTATTGCTAATCAGAAACGAGAGGCTTGTAATCTATCGCAAATCTTGCATGAAGTTGGCGAAGAACAGAAAATGCTGGCTGATCAAAAACAGATTTTACTGGAATTACCTAATTTAGAACCAAGTTTAATTGTGTCAGGCGATCGCGATCGCTTGGGGCGCTTATTTACAAATCTGGTTAGTAATGCGATCGCCTATACTCCCACAGGTGGCAAAATCCAGATTACCGCGCAAACAATCGCTTCTCAAAATCAAGTTCAAGTCCAAATCAAAGATACAGGGCTAGGTATTCCTGAAGCAGAGTTATCGCAAATTTTTGAGCGTTTCTATCGCTATCAACCCCAAAAAAGTAGTAAATCTAGTTCCAAATCTGGAAATCTTTCGACAAGTGGATCGGGGTTGGGTTTGGCGATCGCAAAGGCGATCGCTGAAAGCCATCAGGGACAGATTAATGTCGAGAGCAAAGTCGGACAAGGAACAACTTTTACTGTTGATTTAAGTAGGTAGCCCAAAAAGATATGGCGCACGCGCAGCGTGCGCCATATCTTTTTAAATTCTAGCTACTTAGAAGCAATATTTCTTAAATCTGGACGGATTGCAGGTGTGAAGAATAAAGACTCAAAAGAAGCATCGCGATTGCCTAATGTTTCATAAAAGAAAAATGAGAAACCATCAAGGGCAAGCTCACGCGCCATTTTTACCTGTCCTTTGATTTGGCGCATATCGACACTTTGGATTCTTAACCCTGTCAAAATCCCCACAGCCACAGGAATCCTTTGACGGACTTCCTGTAATTCTGGACGTTCTAATTCTATTTTAAAATTGTCAATATCATCTCGATATACTTGGACAATCAATTCATCAATTAATCCTGAATAAACCCAGCCATACCAGTCTTGAAGATATTTATTGTAAGAAAATTCTTTAGGATTAGGAGACAAAGAGATTAAGCAGTTCGGTTTAATTGCTCTAACTGATTTAGATATCTTTCTCATCAAACTTGTTAATTTACTGGCTCGCCAATTCATCCATTCAGGATTTTTGAAATCTTCTGGTGGGAGTCTACCGAAATGCTCTCTTTTATATAAAGCGATCGTGTAATCATCGTAGCCAAGTTCTGATGGCATTCCAAAATGATCGTCAAGTTGAATGCCATCAATGTCATATTTAGTGACCACTTCCACAATTAAATCAATCAGCAGCTTTTGGACTTCAGGATGGGCGGGATTTAGCCAAACAAGACGATGTTGATTAAGTTCTCCATGCAAAAATAATTTAGATCCATCTCTACGACTGGTAACCCAGTCAGGATGTTGACGTACCAATTCCGAGCCTTCTTCGGACATTAAGCCATACTCAAACCAAGGAATGACCGTGAGATTTTGTTCGTGACCGAATTTAATGCTTTCCGCAAGCATATCTCGATTTTGGAGCTGAGGGATAGGATCGATCGCTACTCCAAAACTACTTTGGGCGACCTTACTAGGATAGAGTGTGTAGCCACCATTCCAAACCGTTGGATAAATAGTATTAAAGTTTAAGCGCTTTAATCTTCTAATTGCTTGCTGAAGACGTTGCGTTGACAATAAAACATCACTATCGATATTAGTTAACCAGATGCCGCGCAACTCACTACCATTAGAGGGTCTGATTAGCGTCTGATTAATTGAAGTCGAGGGATCAATTATGTTGCTAGCAGTATTACTGTTAGGAGTTTGAGCTACTGCCCAAAAAGGAAAATTGATCATTAGCGCGATCGCTAATCCTAAGAATGTTAAAACTAGGAGGCGGAGACGCGCTTGCCAAGATACAGAATTAATTTTCCTCATAACCAATGAGCTAGGTAAGCTCTAACTCCTTATATCCAGAAACTTTTTGCAAGCTTATTATATAGCAACCGAAAGACATAGAAAAGACGGGACAATTTGCATCTGTGTCTCTTTTATGTCTTTTAAAGTAGGTAATCATAAAAACCCTTAAAACCCAAAAAGCTGTAGCGCACGCGCAGCG
>JAJAZG010000443.1 GCA_026785865.1 Pseudanabaena sp. CAN_BIN31 | reverse complement strand
GTTGCGTTTGAGGCAGTCGTTAGGCGAAGAGGTTTTTGTTCAAAATGAGCATTATGAGTTGTCTTGGGCAGGGAAGGGTGAAGCGCGTAAGCAAATTCAAAATCAGACTACGGCAACGATGATTCCCGATCATGCGGGTAGTGTGAATTTTGGTGATACGCAAAATATTTTTATTGAGGGAGAGAATTTAGAGGTTTTACGGGTCTTGCAGAAGTCTTATTTTGGCAAGGTGAAGATGATTTATATCGATCCGCCATATAACACGGGAAATGATAGTTTTGTATATCCTGATGATTATAGTGAACGGCGGGATGAGTATCAAAGAAGGGCGGGGATTGTTGATGAGAATGGATTTTTAAATAAGCAGGATCTTTGGCAAAAGAATAATAAGGATAATGGCAGATTCCATTCAGTTTGGCTGTCGATGATGTATCCGCGTTTGTATCTGGCGCGTAATTTGTTGAGTGAAGATGGGGTTATTTTTATTTCGATTGATGACAATGAAGCTAGTAATTTAAAGTTGCTTTGTGATGAAATTTTTGGGGAAGAAAATTTTGTAGCAGAATTCCCTTGGAGAAAGAGAACTGCAAAAAGTGATGTTCCATTTGGGATTTCTCAAGATTTTGAATGGATATTTTGTTATTCAAAATCAATATTTAGTGCAGGACTTGAATATGAGCGAAAATATTACTCAACTGATGATTATCCTAATGATCGCTGGCGACTTTCAGATTTGACAAAACAGACGAGTGCAGATGAGCGTCCCAATTCAGCATTTGATATGGTTGACCCTAAGACAAAAAAAACTTATGCCTACAACCCCAATAGAGTGTGGGCTGTTTCTAGAGATACATATCAAAGCTACTACGAAAAAGGGAAAATAGTATTTCCTGATGATTATGAATTTCTAAATATTTCAATACCTGCTTATCGTGTTTTTGAAAGTGAAGACAAACAAAAAGCAATCAAAAAATATGGTTCAGAAGATGCGATGAAAGCCGTTTCGACTTTACTACCTAAAGAAGTTGGCATGAGTGAAGATGGTAATAAAGACATAGTTAGCTTATTCGGCGGCAAAATATTTTCGTTTCCAAAACCTAAATCTTTGGTGAAATATTTTCTAAATACAATTAACAATAAACAAGCATTAGTTCTAGACTTTTTTTCAGGTAGTGGCACGACTGCACAAGCAGTAATGGAACTAAATGAAGAAGATGGAGGGAATAGACAGTTTATTTGTGTGCAGATGCCTGAAGTAGTAGAAGCGGATAGCGAAGCATATAAGGCGGGTTATCAAACGATCGCTGACATTACAAAAGCAAGAATTAGCAAAGTAATTGAGAAAATCTCTAGAGAAAGAGAAGGGAAGTTAGAACTAGAAGCAAAGCAAAATCTAGGTTTTAATGCTTACAAATTGGCTGAAAGTAATTTTAAAATTTGGCGATCGGACATTCAAGGCAAAGACGCAATTTTAGAACAGTTGAGATTATTTCAAGAATCGCAAAAGCCTGAAAGTTCTCAAGAAAATATGCTCACCGAACTCTTGTTAAAAGGAGGTTTAGGGCTGGGTGTTTCCTACATTAAAGAAGAGAGTTTTTATAAGGTTGGGAACCTATGGATTTGTTTTGAGAAATTTTTGCCTGAGATGAAAGAATCAATTTTGCAAGGAAAAGCTCAAAAAGTGATTTTTCTTAATTCTTGCTTTAGCAGCGATGCAGAGTTGAGTAATTTGCAACTTGAACTCAAAGAAAATGAAATTAATTTAGTAATTATTTAGGTAAGTATCATGAGTAACAACACAAACGAAAATCCACAATTCAACGATATTTTACTGTATACCTCTCAAAATGGTGCTGTAAAAATTGAAGTGATTTATGAAGACGAAACTTTTTGGCTTAGCCAAAAGAAAATGGCTGAACTTTTTGGGATTGAGAGTAATACAATAACCTACCACTTGAAAGAAATATACCAAAGTGGTGAACTAGAGCAGGATTCAACTACTCGAAAAATTCGAGTAGTTCAACGAGAGGGCAATCGTGACGTGTCAAGAGAGATCGATTTTTATAACCTTGACGTAGTTATCGCAGTGGGCTATCGGGTCAATAGCTATCAAGCAACCCAGTTTCGGATTTGGGCAACTAATACCTTGAAAGAGTACATCATCAAGGGTTTTGTGATGGATGACGAAAGGCTAAAGCAAGGTAAGCATTTTGGCAAGGATTACTATGATGAGCTATTAGAGCGTATTCGAGAGATTCGGGCGAGTGAAAGACGCTTTTATCAAAAAATCACTGATATTTACGAACAATGCAGCATTGACTATGACAAAAAATCTCCAACAACTCAGACTTTTTTCAAGACAGTGCAAAATAAATTGGAGTGGGCAATTACAGGAAAAACTGCGGCAGAGATAATCACTAGTCGGGCAAGCGCAGAACAGCCAATGATGGGATTGCAAACATGGAAAAATGCACCTGATGGAAAAATCCTCAAATCTGATGTGACGGTTGCCAAAAATTATCTCATCGAGAAAGAAATCAAACAGCTAGAGCGCATTGTCGTAATGTACCTAGATTATGCAGAAAACTAAGCTGCTCGCCAAATTCCTATGAAAATGCAAGACTGGATCGATAAGCTAGATGCTTTTTTGCGGTTCAATGATTACGAAGTTCTAACTAATGCGGGTTCAGTCTCAGCCGAAGTTGCCAAAAATCTAGCCCAGTCCGAATACGAAAAGTATCGAACCGTGCAAGATGTAAGTTATGAATCAGATTTTGACAAGGTATTAAAAAAATCTCTCAAGAGCGCTAAAAACAAAGACAAACCGAACGAGTAAGCAAGAACCAATGAAACTACAATTTTCTGCAACTCAAGACTATCAGTTACAAGCTGTAAAATCCGTAATCGATCTATTTGAAGGACAGCCACTAGCTAAAGGAGATTTTAAAATTTCCTTTGCAATGGAAGGGGCGAGTATTGCTTTTTCAGAAAAAGGAATTGGCAATAATTTAGTAATTAGCGAAGAGCAGATTCTCCAGAATTTACAAATCATCCAACAAAGAAATAATCTTGAAATCTCAGAAAATTTAGTTGCCTCTTATTCTTCTGAAGATAAAAAGACAGAATATACGCGATTAAACTTCACGATTGAGATGGAAACAGGCACGGGTAAAACTTATACATTTTTGCGAACTATTTACGAATTAAACAAAGTTTACGGATTTAAAAAATTTGTAATCGTTGTTCCAAGCGTTGCCATACGCGAAGGAACCGTCAAAAACTTACAGATTACTCATGAGCATTTTCAAGATTTGTATGAATGTCCACCGATCAATTATGTGATGTATGACAGCAAAAATCTAACTAGCTTAAAAAACTTTGCGACATCTAACGCTATTCAGGTTTTAGTAATCAATATTGATAGTTTTAGCAAAGACAGCAACATTATTAACACCGTCAGAGAAACAGGCGTAAAGCCTATCGAATACATTCAAGCAACTAATGAGATCGCTATTATCGATGAACCTCAAAATATGGAAACCGATGTAAGGCGATCGGCGATTCAAAATCTCAATCCGCTTTGCACCCTCCGCTATTCGGCAACCCATCGCAATTTTTACAATTTGCTCTATTCTCTCAATCCAGTCCAAGCCTACGATTTAGGCTTAGTCAAGCAAATTGAAGTTGATGGCATTACCAGCGACAGCAACTATAATGCGGCTTTTATTCAAGTTAAAAAAATTGAATCAGGCAAGAAAAATCTCAAAGTTAAAGTTGCAATTTATGTCAATGACAAAGGCGGTGTAACTCAAAAAGATATTACGCTTGCTCTAGGCGAGGATTTATTTGAGAAGTCTAATCGTAGAGATATTTATAAAGATGGATTTATTCTTAACGAAATACGAGTTAGCGATCGCGAAATTGAGTTTGCGAATGGCTTAATTATTAGAGAAGGCGAAACTCAAGGCGGCTTAACCGATGAAGTGATGAAGTTTCAAATAGAGCGCACCGTACAAGCTCATTTTGAAAAACTCAAAAAACTTAAACCTCAAGGCATCAAGGTTTTATCTCTGTTTTTTATCGATAAAGTTGCTAATTATCGCAGCTACGATCTAAATGGTAATCCCGAAAAGGGAAAATTTGCCCTTTGGTTTGAAGAGGCTTTTATTAAACAAGCAACTAAAAAAGCTAATGCCGATCTAATTCCGTTTGAAGTTGAAAAAGTACATAAGAGACAGTCAGAAAATAATCGATCCTTTATTTACCTTAGAAATCACTGGGATCGCCCACTCCTATAGCAGCGATTTTCTTAAGTAATGGGATCATTTACTTTTTGGTAAACTCTAATGGCTATTTTTCTAGCGATAAAGTGGGAAAAGGCAAGGATAAGACAGAAATATGGATCGACAGTAAAGAGACAAACACGAAAAAAGATGATGATACTTACAGCTTGATCATGAAAGAAAAAGAAAAGTTATTAAGCTTAGAAGAACCTTTGCAATTTATCTTTTCTCATAGTGCCTTGCGTGAAGGCTGGGATAATCCTAACGTTTTTCAAATCTGCACATTGAATGAAAGCAAATCTGAACTTAAAAAACGTCAAGAAATTGGGCGCGGATTACGTCTAGCTGTAAACAGCGAAGGGCAAAGAGTCCAAGACAAACAAATCAACGTTTTAACCGTGATTGCCAACGAAACTTATGAAGATTTCTCGATCTCTCTACAAAATGAGATTGAAGAGCAAACTAGCGTTAAATTTGAAGGGCGCATAAAAAATGCTAGAGATAAGCAGCAAATTAAATTAACCAAAGAATTAACTTTAGAAAACTTCCCTTTATTATACGAAATATGGGAGAAAATCAGCCATAAAACCCGTTACTCAGTCAACTACAACACAGAGGAGTTAATTGAAAAAACTGTTGACGATCTCAAGAATTTCAATCAATTTCCTCTAACCAAAAGACCTCTATTAGAAAGCAAAACAGTACGTCTAGATGTAACAGATACAGGTATAGAAAGTGTTTTACAAAATACAAGCATCAAATATGCTGATGAGATTCGCTATCAAATCCCTGATGTCTATGGATATATTCAGAGTAAGGTAGATGTTACACGCAGCACGATTTTTGAGATTTTAGAAAAATGCGATCGCTGTCACGAGCTAGAAATAAATCCGCAAATGTTTCTAGATAATGTTGTCAATGCAATCCGCAGTAACTTAAACGCTCTTTTAGTTGAAGGTATCCGTTATGAAAAAATTAACGGACAACGTTACGAAATGACATTGTTTAAATCACAGGAAATTGAAACTTATCTAACGAATCTTTTTGAAGTAACTAAACCCGACAAAACCGTTTTCAATTACATTCCTATTGATGGTGGTAGTAGTATCGAGAGAGACTTTGCGAGAGATTGTGAAGCGGATGAAAATATTAAATTCTTTTTCAAATTACCAAAATCTTTTAAAGTCCCTACGCCGATTGGAAATTACACACCTGACTGGGCAGTGATTTTTGAGTATTGCGATCGCATTTATTTTGTAGCAGAGACAAAAAGCTCACTTGACAAACAGTTGTTGAGAGAAGTAGAAAGCATGAAAATTGCTTGTGGAGAAAAACATTTTGCTTTATTTGAATCTTCAGGAGTGAAGTATAAGCTGGCAGTCACCACAAAAGATTTGTACTAAATGATGAATCCATGACAAAAAAGCGCAAAACCTCCTGTCAAAAAGTAAACTAAACTCTCAAGTAATATAGTTTTTTTGTATGAGCCAGCCAACAGCCCCCCAACCTTGGAGTCAGCGTTTCGAGACAGCGCTGCATCCCGCGATCGCAAAATTTAATGCCAGCATTAGTTTTGACATTAATTTAATTGAGTATGACATCACGGGATCGCAGGCGCACTCGCGAATGTTGGCGAAAGTGGGGATTATTAGCGCCGCAGAAGGGGAAATGCTTGTCAATGGTTTAGAGCAGATCCGTCAAGAATTTCGTGAAGGTAATTTTAATCCTGGTGTTGATGCAGAGGATGTGCATTTTGCGGTAGAGCGTCGCCTGACTGACTTGATCGGTGATGTTGGGAAGAAAGTACACACAGCGCGATCGCGTAATGACCAAGTCGCTACCGATGTACGTTTGTATTTGCGTGACCAGATTCGCAAAATCCAGACTGATTTGCGGACTTGGCAGCAAACTCTCGTTACTAAGGCTGAACAGAATATTGAGACTTTTATTCCTGGTTATACACATTTACAACGCGCCCAGCCGATTAGCCTCGCGCATCACCTCTTGGCTTATTTTGAGATGGCGCAGCGCGACTGGACAAGACTTGATGAAATTTATCAAAGGGTGAATGTTTGCCCTCTTGGTTCTGGTGCTTTAGCAGGTACGCCCCATCCGATTGATCGCCATTACACTGCCGAACTTTTAGACTTTGGCTCAGTGGGACGCAATAGCCTTGATGGTGTATCCGATCGCGATTTTGCCGTAGAGTTTCTTTGCGCGGCAAGTTTGATCATGGTGCATTTGAGTCGCCTATCCGAAGAAGTGATCTTATGGTCATCGCAAGAATTTAGCTTTGTGAAGCTCAGCGATCGCGTTAGCACTGGCTCTAGCATCATGCCCCAAAAGAAAAACCCTGACGTTCCCGAATTGGTACGCGGTAAAACTGGGCGAGTATTTGGGCATTTGCAAGGTTTGCTGACCATCATTAAGGGCTTGCCTCTGGCTTATAACAAAGATATGCAAGAGGATAAAGAAGGAATTTTTGATGCTGTCGTCACCGTTCGTGCTTGTTTGGAAGCGATGACGATTCTCGTTGATGAAGGGATTGAATTTCAGCCCAAACGTCTCGCTGAAGCAGTTGCTGAGGACTTCTCTAATGCCACTGATGTCGCAGATTATCTCGCAACGAAGGGAGTTCCTTTCCGTGAAGCCTATCAACTAGTTGGGAAGTTGGTTAAAACCTGCACGAGTGAAGGGATCTTGCTCAAAGATTTATCGGTTGAGCGCTGGAAAACATTCCATCCCAACTTTGAAGCGGATATTGTCGAGGCGATCGCCCCTGCAC
>JAJAZG010000442.1 GCA_026785865.1 Pseudanabaena sp. CAN_BIN31 | reverse complement strand
GACTTAATAAATAACCCAAACCAAAAGCTGTGGCGCCCGCGCCGCGGGCGGCCCCCCGTTTTGGGGTTTGTTTTTTATTTTTCAACCCAATTTTTTTAAATATTTTTTTTTTTTAAAAAAAAAAACGGGGGGGCCCCCCGCGCGGGGGGCCCCACAGCTTTTGGTTTTTGCTAGCCAATTAAATCATCAAGTTCGGCATAATCGGGAAGCGTCGTATCGATCGCCATGCCATTTCTAAATACAGTGCGATCGCTTTGCGAACGCGATAGCAACTCGCTATAACTACGCGCCTTAAATAGAACTAAGTCCGCAGTTTCACCAATACCAATTTTACCGACATCAGACAAACCCATCAACGCCGCAGGACGAGAAGTGACCGACTCGATCCAATTGTCGTAGGGTGTATCTAGATGCGAAATTTTTGTTCCCATACTAAAAACTTCTAATAGATCGTGATCACCAAATCCATAGAAAGAATCGCGGCAATTATCACTAGCTAGCGTCACACTCACACCTGCTGCATCAAGTTCACGCAAGAGCGTAACTCCACGCCAGCGTGGTGTGCGATCCGCAACCCGATCTTGTAAATATAGATTACACATCGGCAAGCTGACAATGCCAATATTTGCTTTTTTGACGAGGGCGATCGTCTGATTGGCAACCTCTTCATCTTGCACCGCCAAACTACAGCAATGACCGCAAACAATTTGCGAACTAAAATTATTTCTTAAAGCCGCTTCGGCAATGTGATGTAATGTCCGCGATTCAGGATCATCATTCTCATCAGTATGAAACTCGAGATTTAGGTTCCGTTCTGTCGCTAAGGTAAAAATGCGATCTAAATGTTGATCTAGTTCTGGAACCATATAGGCAACGCCGCCCATCGTGCCGCCGATATCAGCGATCGCATCTGCAAATTTTTCGCCTTCAACACCTTCAAAGTAGGAAAGCTGCACTAACGAAACCGCTTGCATTGTGATCTTCTCTTGCCATTTTTCACGCAATTCTGTAAACACTTTAAAAGTAGTATCAAATTGCTGCGGTGGACAATCTAAATGAGTCCGAATCGCCCTTGTGCCGTGAGCATAGCTACATTTCAGCCCAAATTCCATACGGCGATAGAGATCTTCATATTTCCAATTCTCCTGTTCTGTACAATCTGCATAAATACCATTGAGAGCGCCTTGGAATGTGCCATCTAAATTCGGACTACGTTCCCAAATATGTCCTTTATCGAGATGGGTATGCAAGTCCGTAAAGCAGGGAATCATGATCCCCTGTTTACCATCAATGATTGATAAACTCTCTGTGGGAATCTGCGAAAGCTTTGAGCTAGGTAAAATCTCTGTTATTTGACCATCACGAATTTCCAGATGACAAGCAAATAGGCGATCGCGTTCTAATGTCGGCGATCGATTAATCTCTAAATTTGGCGATCGAATCGAACTATCAATAAAACAATTAGGAATCCGAACGTTAATAATCCAAAAATGCGAAGCTTCTGTCATAACGAAAACTGATAATTATAAAGGTGGCGCAAAACGCTACTTCTATATTATCGGTTTTAAATGGGCAACTAACGCTCGTAAACCCAAGCGATAGCTCTCAGCCCCAAAGCCGCTAATCTGCCCGATCGCGATCGGCGCAATAAATGAATGCTGCCGAAATTCTTCGCGCTTGTGAATATTGCTGAGATGTACTTCCACCGTGGGGATATTCACTGAGGCGATCGCATCTCTTATCGCCACACTGGTATGTGTAAAAGCACCAGGATTAATCAAAATTCCTTGCTGTACCTGAAAAGCAGCATGAATTGCATCAATCAGCACACCCTCATGATTTGATTGCAAAAAGCTTAATGAAACACCTAATTCGATCGCATCTTGAGTTAGGCGATCGTTAATTTCTTTTAACGTGTTAGACCCATATATGTTTGGCTCGCGTAAGCCAAGCATATTTAAATTCGCACCATGCAAAACTAAAATTTTCATTGTTTACTAATTATTTTTTAACGAAATTGCTCAAGCTCATCACTAAAGCGCATCGACTTAGTGATTGCTTCAAGGTTGGGATGAGGGCGGGGGATAATCGTTGCTGAGAGAAATAGGGCCTTGTCCTTAGAACTTAAGACTTCAATTTGTTTCGCAGCTTCCACACCTGCGGCGACGGACTTCTGCACATCACCAACAGAGCCGCGCACAATGATCGTGAAGCGAGCGCCGCTAACTTTTTCGTAGCCGACAAAAATAACATTGGCGGCTTTGACCATTGTGTCAGCGACGGAAAGTGCGGGAGGATGCCCCAGCACCTCTACGAAACCAACTGCTATTCCCATAAAATTTCCTTGCGCTTGTAAATAAGCTGATTAAATAATCAAATAACGGTTTTTATCAACCTCAATGATAAATCTCAATGGTATCGATTAGCTGATACGCATTGTTTATTTGCGTTATAAGTAAATTCGCATAAAAACCCTTAAGGCAGATTGAACAGGCAAGGGGCTTAAGCCCCTTGTTAGCTTAACAAGCGGGAAGCCCCGCGCTCTACCCGTTTACAAGGGTGAGCGACGGGATGAAAGCGAGTCCATTGAGGGGTTCGATGCCCCGAAAATGGACAATTGTCTTAACTTTAACTGCAAAAACCTATACAGGGTATAAGTTTCATGCTATAATTAATTTTGGATATGTAAAACCTCTACGGAGGGAATCTGGCATATCTAAGCCAAGGGGCGACAAACATCGCAGTCTTGGTAGGTAACACCCGTCCGTGCCTAGGTCATGAGGAACGTGAAACTGGTGCAGTGAGTCCAAAAGACGATGACCTGTATCTTCGGACGTAAAG
>JAJAZG010000441.1 GCA_026785865.1 Pseudanabaena sp. CAN_BIN31 | reverse complement strand
GCGTCCCTGTCCTTGTCATCCTGAAATTACCTGATTTGAGAGGTTAAGTTTTGCAGGTTAAGCAGCTTGAGTTAAATCTTTGGGAGGCGATCGCTTCTGCTTCTCAGTCCCCTGATGAGGCAAATTTGCCGATGGTGTTTAATTTATTGGATTTGACTTTGGTTGAACTAGATACGCGATCGCAGTTACGAGTAGCAGGTGAAGCTGTTGGGCAAATTACTGATTTATTTTGCGATCGCTCTAATCTCTGCTTTGAACTGTTACAGGCTCACGCAAATCATGGTGAACCTGTGATGTCCGATCATGATTTTGATCGCTATGTCCGCCAGTCGGTAGTCGTCGATTTTGAACAATTCATTCAACCTTTTGAGTCTTTGCCAAGAAAGTCGTCAGAAAAAATTAAGGATGGTGATTCAGTTGTTGATTCTGTTGATAAGGAGATTTTGCTTCAGGTGCTTGAGCAAGAACATTTGCTTAGTTGGGAGGAGGAGTTAGATTTGGCTCTTTCTATTGCTCATGATGAGGATGTTTCGGCTTGGATTGATGCGATCGCTGTTTGTTTAAAAAATAATGCTGCTCCTATACGTTTGCTGGATTTGCGGAATAGTATGAAATTACCAATCGTCGAAATTTGGTTGGGTTTACTTTTGGGTGATTTCAAACTGGAGCAGAAAGGCGCTTTCTATGATGCAAACGAAATTTGGATTGGCTAAAATGAATCTAATAATCATTTGGTGATGTTACAGCGCTTTGCGCTCAAACCAGAACCAATAAAAATTCTGAAAGGGTTGCTTCGCAACCCTTTCAGAATTTTTATTGTGGTTCGTTTGATCGGAAATTGCTGTAATTGGCTATTCACAACAATCCAAATACAAAGAGGTTCAGTGCTGGTGTAATCAACTCGATGTTTTATATGTGCTGATATCAATAAATAGGGCTTACTGAAAAAGTCTATAGAGCTAATTTATAGGCAATATAGCTTGAAAAATATTATTCTGTCGCATATTTTCCAAGATTTACCCAACTTTTGTGTCTAAGGAAGTGCAAGAATTTTGAGCCTCTAGACGCTTTAACCTTGTACTTCCTTAGACACAAAAGCTCGAAACCCTTAACTTACATAGTTTTTGTTCTTGTCCAGCAAGCCCTAATTATCAGACTAGTGCTGTTATTCTCAGTCCAGAAAGGCGAACAAATCAAGATTCTTGAAAATGTAGTCAAGATTCTTGATTGTATTTTTCAAGAATCTTGACTCCTTATTAAAGATTCTGTATTATTGCTTTTGAACTTTCGTCAAGATCAATAATGGCTAACAAGCTATCTGTCTTCAATATGAAAGGTGGAGTAGGCAAGTCAACGACTGCTTATAACTTAGCCGCAGGACTAGTTAAATTTCACCAAAAGCGAGTTTTGATTATAGATATTGACTCGCAAGGAAATTCTGGGGCAGCATTAGGTATTGAAATATGGCAACTGCAAAAACAGTTAAAGGATGTTCTTCAGCGTCATGTTAAATTGTCTGAAATTATTGTCAAGACTGCTTCGGGTGTCGATGTAGCTCCGTCTAACATCCTACTTGCCGAAGAAGAGATCCCAATTTCAGGACTTCCTGGTAGAGAGTTGTTGTTACGGAAAGCGATCGCCTCAGTTGAAACACAATATGATTTTATCCTGATTGACTGCCCACCAAACATTGGCGTATTTACAATCAATGCACTTATGGCTGCGGACAGTGTGATTATTCCAGTGGACATGAGTTATCTCGGTTTACTTGGCATAAAAGGCATCGAACGCGCCCTGTCATTGATACGTGATTCACTAGATCACCCAATTCAGATCGCTGGTGCTTTAGCGACTCGTTACGATGGTCGCAACAACTTGAGTAAAGAAGTACAACAATCACTACATAACCACTTTGGTGATCGCATGTTTAAATCTGTGATTCCTGAAACAGTGAAATTACGAGAGGCACCCAGTCATGGGCTATCTATTTTTGAATACGATACCAATGGGACAGGAGCAAAAGCGTATAGAGAATTAGTTGATGAGGTAATGAAATGGCAGTAAAGAGATCAGCATTAGGCAACAATCCACTTGCTCAAGGCATCTTTAGTAAGACCGAGTCTGAAGAAGAATCTGTGATCAAGATTCAAGATTCAAGATTATCTAATCAAGAATCATTATTCTTGAAAGAAGTTGAAAAGGAAAAAATTAATCTCAGGCTGTCACTCGAATTAAATGACTGGCTTGATAATTTGCTAAAGCAAGGTAAACGTAAGCACGGTCAAAAAATTGCCAAGGAAATATGGGTTCAAGCTGCACTCGAATTATTTCGAGCAATGCCGATCAACTGGGAGGAAATCGAGACTGAGGAAGACCTACGTTCAACTTTGTTAAAGCTTGAATCAAGAATCAAGTTTCAAGATAATTAATAGAATAGTTACTATAGACCGCAATGTATTTTTCTCTCTAGCCAAGCAAAAGTAATCCGCGACTTCAGCAGAAAGTCCGATCTCCTACATTGGACAACAAAGGTAAAAAACAATCTTGTTTCAAGAATCTTGAAACAAGATTGTTTTTTACTAGCTTAATAATTTGCTAAAGCAAGGTAAACGCAAGCACGGTCAAAAAATTGCCAAGGAAGTGTGGGTTCAAGCTACACTCGAATTATTTCAAGCAATGCCGATCAACTGGGAGAATATTGAGACTGAGGAAGATCTACATTCAACTTTGTTAAAGCTTGAATCAAGAATCAAGTTTCAAGATAATTAATAGATCAAGTCTTACATTCAAGATCTGTTCTCCCTAATCAATCTGCACTCGATTACAGTTATTTTCATAATTGCTTGCTATAGACT
>JAJAZG010000440.1 GCA_026785865.1 Pseudanabaena sp. CAN_BIN31 | reverse complement strand
TTCATGGTAGAGTAACGGGTTTGGTTAATCTCAGCTATATCCAAGTCATAGTTGTAGATTGAGCCAATCAAACAGCAGAAAAGCCTAAATCAAGCCAACCCATAACTGTATCACGTTTTGAGTTCTGCAAGAGGTCTAATGCTAATAACGTCAATGCGATCGCAAAAACTCCATCAACCAAAGTCTCAATTCGCCGATTACTAATATCGTTATCGAGATATTCGTAAGGAGCCGTATTACGAGAACCGCTAATCAACTTCATAATCTGACCTATAAAGAAACGGATAGAAATAAATAAATATGACTAAGATAAAACCCAAGAATGGAGTTGCAACGCTTCACATTGCAACTCCATTCTTGGGTTTTAAAGTCTCAACAGCGTAAGCCGATGAGAAAATTAGCGAGCAGCAGTTGCTAAGCGATCGTCTTGAATCTGGCTTTTGGCAGTCTTGAATTCCGTTGCCATACGTTTTTGCTGCTCATCGCCGAAGCTCTCCTTGATGCGAGGAAACATTTCTGCTTCTTCCTCTTCCATATGCATACCTACCGCAGTTTCCAAACGAGCTAGTGCAGCTTTGAATTCCACTACGTCCTCACAATTCATCGCTTTAATCTGAGCGAGAATTTCCTTCATGTCTGCTTGTTCGTCGAATAGCTCTTGAATATCGTTGTAGAAAGGACGCACCACGGGATAGAGAACTTGCTCTTCAGCTTCAGAGTGAGCAGACAAGTCTTGGTAAATCTGTCCAAAAAACTCTTCTAGCTGCTGTGGATCTTCAGTAGCGCGAATCTGACCAAACAGAGTGCTTACCTTGGTATGATCTAAACGGATCAAGTCGCAAATACTCATCTCATGATCGCTACGACTGATGATGCCACCAGCCAGCCCACTCAGGGCGGCGATCGTATCTTGTACTCCAGCCCATAGCCCTTGAGCGGCGGGTTTGCCTGTGAGTTCGAGAGTACTCAGAGATTCCATAATCCCTTTCAGTTGCTCTTCATGGGCGCGATTTTCAAAGTTAACCGCGTTGAGAGGTGCGATCGCAACGGCAATATCTGCACCAACTACTTGCGCCGCCTTATGGACTAGCACTCCAGCCATTGCTTGAGTATGCTTGAGCAGTTCATGCTTGGTGACCTTCTCAAATAAGGAGAGATCCTGATCTTGAATCATTTTCTCGACCTCTTCAACTTCTTTCTGCATCGAAGCGTTGGGTTCGGCTTTAATTCCATACTGAACGATGACAGTATCGATGATACCCAAGTTCTTGCGATCGTCGCGTAGAAAAGATTCAAATCGATTAGAAAGATCGCGATCGGGACAGGCTTCAACCAAAGCTTGTTCGTTGGCAATCAATACATTCTGTAAGAATTTCATCTCAGCTAGTTTGCCAGCGATCGCATTGCGCTTATTGTCTTCGAGTTGTACAGGCATGTGATTAATACTCTCTAAAATCATAGATATTGGTGATTAGATGGAGGGGTTAAAGCCCCTCCCATTCGGCGTAGACCTTAACGCTTTACATCTGCATCAGCTTTATCCCAAGCATCTTGGACTGCAGATTTAGCCTTGTCCCAAGGCAGTCCCGCCCGACCATGTTGGGCGCAGTGGGTTTCATAGTCGCGTTTCAATTTGGGTTCAGCTTCGTAAAAGTTCTGACCAGTAGCGCGATCGTAACCTTCATAACCAATGCGGTAAGCGGATTGGTAATCATCGTATTGCAAGTTGGGATCGGCATAGGAGCGTGTAGGATAGTTTTCACGCCAATGATTATCTTCAAAGGTGGGGTTAACGCTTTCAGCCGTAACTTTACCCGCCAATCCACCAATCACTGAGCCAATAACTGCGCCAACGACTCCGCCCACAGGTCCACCAACGGCTGCGCCGATTAAGGTTGCGGCTGTACCAGCTGCACCAGCTCCTACGCCTGTTCCAACAGGATGCGCTCCTGGTTCATTGGAAATCGGATCGCGATTGGCATCATTTTTATCAGCATCAACGATAGATTGATTGCTATCAGACTCAACAGTATTTTTACTGGTATTCATGTTGATTTTCCTCTAAGTTTATTTGGATTGAGATTAGACTGCAATCAAAGATTTTCTACCTAGATATTTGCTTTCGCAAAGTGACAATTAGATGTTAACAACTATTGTAAGAAAGTATCTATACCTAATATTTTGATTAGAGATTTGATTCCACTAAGCCATCGGTCTTGCTGGCTTAGTGAAGTCGAAGCCCTCTTCAGATCATTTAGGATTGCTGTAGTTATTTGATATCTAGTCCTTAGTGGCGTTAGCTCTAGGTGCATATGAGAATGTCTAAGCAGAAAGAAAGATTTTTTTCTTGTCTAAGTTATTTAGAAAATCAAAAGACTATTTTTTGATTTTTAATAACTTAGACAAGACATCAAATCAATTCTTTATATACACATTTTAACCCTTGCTACTAAAGATGATTGTAACGATTTGAATAGTTATAAAACATTTTATACAATTCATACAATAGTCAATCATTTATTAATACAAAAGGAGTAAATTCTCTCTTTGTATTATTTTTTGCCTAGCCATTTTGCCGCGATCGCACCGATCGCTGCACCGACTAATGGATTGCTGAGAAACTTAGCTAGGGCAGGTTGATCGGCTAGCACTTCATGGAAAATGTCGGGATGAGAATGATAGACAAACCCAGCCAATTTACTGACATCTTCCGCATTCATCCGATTGGGATTGTGAGTGGATAGACCCAACTGTTTTTCTAGATCGCGATCGCTAAGTCCGCGCTTCTTTAGATGACTAAAGAACTCTCTGGCGACATCGTCCCGTTCGTTAGGTTTGATCTTGGCGATTGCCTTTTGCAGTTCTGGCTCCATTTGAGCCGACGGAATGCGATCGGGATTAAAAATATCGCTGAAGACGTTGCGCCGTTCTTCTCGCGAAGATTTTTGAGCAAAGTTATCAAAGTCTTGATAGTTTTCGCGATCGTCTGGCAGAGTCTCCTTGTCACCAGCCGCCAAATCCTTCATAATTTGGCTTTTGTAATCATCACTAGTATTTGACATAGTATTTGGTATGTTTCTAGGTTGTTCCTGATTGATCCCAAGCATCCCGAACTGCATGTTTAGCTTGATCCCAAGGCAATTCTGTATAGCCATGTTTGGCACAGTAGGATTCATAGTCTTGTTTCAGACTGAGTTCGACTTCTTCAAAGCTCTGATTAGCATAGCGATCGTAGCTCTCATGACCGACTTCATAAGCGGCTTCATAATCTTCAAACTTACTGCCTTTGACTGCATAGGGACGAGAACTATAGTTATCTCGCCAATAAACATTATTTAACGAAGTGGATTGCATATTCATCACATTCTCTTTTGATTAGATTGAATTGATACGGAAGAAAAATATCCACATTAATTTAACTAGGCTGCTGATATGCGATCTGCTTGGACTGCATATCATAACGAGCTGTCAAAATTAGTTGCTTATCTGGGGCATACATCAGAACCGTCAAGTCTTGATTAGGGAAGTTATGCCGAAAGCCCTGAGTCAAAGATTTGGCTAGATTTTTGACATCACTAGGCAAAACCTTTGGCGAAATCACAACCCCCAATTTGTTATTGTCACGGACATAAGCATCCTTAATTAAGCCCTTGCTAGTTTCCATCACCCAGTCGCCAAAGTTTTGTCCTTGAGTAGAACTACCTCTAGCTAACTGTCTATATCCCACAGATTGACTAGTTTCTGTAGGATTAGTAGCTTGGTTTTTACTAGATCCACAAGCCGTTGTAAAAGTCAGGACACAAACCAGTAACAGTATAGAAATTAGATTACGCACTTTATAAAAAAAGTTCATCTTTAGCTCCTAAATTTTATAGCAAGTTTTACTTTACCTAGCGCAAAAAACAAACCCAAAAAGCTGTGGCGCACGCGTAGCATGCGCTACAGCTTTTTGAGCTTTAAGCTTCCTTCGCAAAGTAGTTATTTAAAAAAGTACTTGCAAAAGATAGAACAATCGGTGCAAGGATAAAGGCAACAAGTCCATTCATCTCGAAGCCTGGAGCTAAAATTGAGGCTAGCCATAGACAGAATCCATTCACCACGAATGAAAAGATTCCCAAAGTTAGGAACGTGATCGGAAAAGATAAAGCTGTAAGAATTGGTCTAATGAAAGCGTTGACTAGTCCAATGATCACTCCTGCAATCAATGCCGAAGGAAAGTTGGCAATATTCACGCCTGGCACAATGATATCCACTATAAGTAGGCTCAATGCAGTTGCCAAAATCGTAAAAAAGTATCCCATCATATTTTTTCTCCTTGATTAAATCATTTCTAGTTATTTCATACTTGTTCTTGCTGTTTAGAGATTGCCCACACGGCATGAATAACCCCTGGAACCCAACCTAAAAGGGTCAGTCCGATATTGATCAGCAGAGTGCTACTAATCCCATAGGTCAGCAAGATCGCTAAAGGTGGCAGCACAATTGCCAAGACATATTGCAATAGTTTCATCATTAATCTCCTAAATAATTTCCATGAAAGAGAAACCAAGATTTCGGATAAAAGTGTTGCCTTGCAACACTTTTATCCGAAATCTTGCGGTGTCTAACGTTCAGACGTTTTGCCCTGCCAAATTTCTTGAAGATGTTCTTTAACCTCCTGTTCTTTGCGGGCAACTACTGTACCTAATTCACCAAAATTGTGCTCAATTTCTGATTGCTTTTGGTGTAAAGGCAAAGTCCCACTCGCTTCTGCTTCGGTTTTGGTTTTCTCATACCAAGTTTTGGCATTCTCCCATTTATGTTTGACTTCGATGTAGCGATCGCCATAGCGATCTAGCAACCTTTCATCTAAGCTTTCCAATTGGGATTTGAGTTTGAGATACTGCTGCTGAAGCACTCCCGAATCTTGGTTTTCTCTGACGTTATAGACAGCAGTGTTAATCGCTGTCTTCATTGAGTCTTCATGATTGGCGGTGTCCAGATCAGTCAGTACATCACCAATTTCTCGATCCAATTGTTTTTGGCGTTCATCGATCTGAGCCTGAATTGATTGTAATCTCGCTCGTTGTTGAGCAATTTCCTGCTGCCGCTGACTTGTACCACCTTCGATCGCACCTTCAATGGAAGCGGTTATTTCTTCGGGATCATGTTGTTGTCTCAGTCTCAAATCACCAAGCATCGTAGAAATTGCTTCTTTAATGATTAGCCCAATCTCGCCTGAGCCTTCTTTGAGTTCGGCGATCGTCTGAGAAACAGCGTCTCTGACAATTTCGCGAATATTCTCAATTCTCAGCTTTCCTGTTCCTTTTACCTTCTCAAGATTGGCATTAATTTTTTGTTTAATTGGTTCAGACATAGTTTGGTATATCCAAAATAGTTAGTAACTAATGTGAAGTATTGCCCCTCATCCCCTTCTCCCCTTCTCCCACGAGGGGGAGAAGGGGAGCAAGAATTATCTGCTTTCCTGTTCTCCTCTCCCTCAATGGGAGAGGGGGTGAGGGTTGCCTTTACCACAAACCACGAACTGGAGCAGATGGAGTGCTAGGCTCTGTCGGTGGAATTGGTTCAGTTGTCGATGCTTGAACTTCTGTTAGAATTGGACTGACTAACGCAAGAACTTCATCAGATGTAGCGTATCCATCAAACGCTTCAGAACTGAAGGGAATCGGGTTATCACCACGATTTTCGTTGTAGATGACTTCTGTCGGATCTTTAATCCAAGGGCGCACATTGACATTCAATAATGATTGTCGTAGTTCACGGATACCTGCTGCGTGCCGCGCTTCGACAGAATGAATCCCTAAGGCTCCAGCGAGAACTGTTTTACCAGCATCACCTGCAGCTTGTAAATTAGGAACTTGTCCTTTATAAGCGGCTACTCCCAAATCCTCAATATATTGTGCTGCTTGCAGCAAATCTGTAGGACTTGCGAAGGGATCGCGACCTAAAATCGCTTTGTAATTCGGATTCGTGGGAATCATCACAGCGTCTGGGTTGCCACCAATTGATCGCAACACAGATGATAAATCTGTAACGTGTTGCGCTTCATCCTGACCATAGGCAGTCAGAACTGCTTTAGCGGTATCGGGAAGCCCAAACACAGCTTCATTTTGCACGGCGCTATTCGCCCGACGATAAAAATCTGCTTCTAACTTCTCTAAAGTTAACGCATATTCCACAACTTGCCTTGGACTCATCGTGGCATTCTGAGCATTAGCATTCGGTACAAACAGCAGAGATAGCATTAATAGCAGCGCTAAGGATGCGTACTGAACTGAAGCGAAAACTTTGAGCAGATTTTGTTTCAAAGTTTTTGTTGCTTTGATGATTGTTGGCGCGATCGCCCTAAAAGAGTGTTTCATAGTTCCATATCTCCGTAATTTAAGCGACTAACGAGCCATTAATTGGATTGTTCAAAATGTTGAGTGAGCCGACCGCAGAGATAATCTGCTTTGGTGTATACAACTCGTCGTAAGCACGTCCCTTAAATGGATTCAAGCTTGCTTGCAAATCAGCGTTCTGCACTAATCTTTCCCTGTCAGGCTCGGTGCTCGGTCTTCCTAAAAGCGATCGCACTCCTGCGGCATGACGAGCTTCGACCGAAACAATGGAACCTGCTGCTAGAAGATAGGTGGGATTTTTTAAGCTAGGACCAGCACCGTTATAGGCATGAACACCCAAGTCTTCTAAGACGATCGCCGTATTCAAAATTTTAGTGCGATCGCTGACTAGCATCTCCAGTCCTCGCTGATTGAGGCTCAAATCACGAGTCTGGAACATGGCATTATTGCCCAAAACATCGCGCAGAAACTTAACATGCTCAGCTTCATGGCGGCCCAAAGCTTGCAAATAGTCAAGTTCTTTATTATCAATGATCTTGCCGCTCATGATCACGGCTGGATAAAATGCTGCCTCTAGTTCCTCTAATAACAAAGCAAAATTGAGAATGCCAATATCATTTGCATTGAAAGTCAGCATCTTCACACTGCCCTGAGCCATTAATGCTTGGGGAACTCCTGTTAGTATTGCAGCGCCTAAACCAACAAGCCCCCATTTAATTAAGGATCGACGTGAAGGGGTAGCGGTTATTCTCAGCCCTGAATCTGGAAAGATCATAGTGGTTATCCTATAAAAAGTTATGCCGAAGCTATCCAAACATTGATCGCAATTCCAGAAGTGGTTTCTAAAATCTCAAAGTGTTTGTGTCTGAGATAAAGACTAACATCTGTATGGTGGAAATCGTGTTGCAGTAAGCGTTTCAATTGATAGAAATGTATGTTTTGTATAATTAATTATCAAAACTTAACGATAGAAAGGTCGCAATTTCTCCTGTCTTTTGGGGAAATGTCTAGAGATGAAAGCTTGAGAATATTTCATAAAATTTAGTGAGCTTTTCTACTTTTTCTTACATTTTGTTAAGAAGTTAATCAATTCAATCAACTCATTCAAAAAATGCCCCACTCGTCAGTCATATTAAGTAAGTAGGCAAAAGAAACTTCAAAATCAAAAAAAGCTTTGGCGCACGCACAGCCCACATTACAGCTTTTTTGAGTTTCGGGTTTTCTGATACCTACTTAATAAATAGTTGCTTTAGGAGAAAGAAAATGACTGAAACAAGTAATAGACGCGCTGTGGGAATATTCTCTAGCCATAAAGAGGCAGAAGCTGCCCTCAATCAACTGCGTGAAGCTCAATTCCCAATGAACCAAGTATCAATCATCGCGAAAGATAGCGATCGCCTAAAAGATAGCGATCGCATTGGTGATGCTCAAGTCCAAGACCTCAACGAAAGTAACCAAGCCGACAAAGGAGCCGCGACTGGTGCTGCAACTGGCGGAACCATCGGCGGCATTACTGGGTTGCTGGTTGGATTGGGGACTTTAGCTATCCCTGGAATTGGACCAATTATGTTGGCAGGTGCTACCGCAACTGCGATCGCCACCACATTCGCTGGCGGTGCGATCGGGGCAGTAGCTGGTGGTCTGGTAGGCGGACTCGTGGGACTAGGAATTCCTGAAGAACAGGCAAAGGTCTATCACGATCATGTTGTAAACGGCGGCTATCTTGTCATCGTAGATGGTACAGATACAGAAATCCTTCATGCTGAAGAGATTTTGAAGAATAAGGGAATTCGAGATTGGGGAGTCTATGATGCGCCATCTCCACGAAATTATCGCGAACCCATGGTTACTATATAAAAACTTGGATTAGCCAAGGATATAAATCTATGAAACAGATTGCAACATTAGTTCTCAGTAGCTTTGTTCTACTCACTACCGCCTGCGGTGACATTGCCAAGACCAGCGACAATTCGCCAAATCCAATTGATAAAACAGTCGAAGCTCCGACAGCTAAAACTGCTCAAACTAATCAAAACGACGCAGCTAGTAAAGTCCGCAAAGATCAACTTGATTCTGATATTCGTGCTCGTGAGCAACGCAACAATGTCACTGGTGGCGATAGCGATCGCGCCAACAGTGATCTTGCCAGTGAAGTTCGCTCCAAATTAGAAGCTAATATTCCCAATTCAAGCTTGGCAATTACGGCTAAAGACGGAGGAGTGGTCGTATCTGGAAGCGTCCCCACCCTCGATCAACTCGACAAAATCAAGTCCTTAGCAATGCAAATCAAGGGTGTTAAGAGCGTTGATGTTGCCGCGAAAGTTGCGACCCCCACTCCAGAACAGAAACCTTAAAGCCCAAATATCTGTGGCGCACGCGCAGCGGGCGCTACAGATATTTGGGCTTTACCTTTTCTTCTGAACACTTACTTAAAAGAAATGTGTTCAGTCCCTTTTCTATATAAATGAATCTAGCGATTTCGCATGATAGACAGAAAAATTGGAGTAATCGTGATGAAATTTAATACTAAAGAAAGAATTACGCTATGCTTTTATCTTGCCATTTTTGGCTCAGGCTTTACCATGCCAGTGATGGCTAACGCGATCGCGGACAATGAAAAGCTAGTGGAGAAAAATTCCGAAGTTGATTTTTCTGAAAAGATGACAGAAAGAGCAACAACTTCACCAAGTGAAATCCGAGATGAATCAACTCTCTCTAAGCAAGATCGGTATTCTGAAGTGCGATCGGTAGACAAAAAAAGCTCTCTGTCTATTAACCATAGAAATTTACAGGCAAATGGCGAAATTGACGATCATCCATTGATGATCCCGCAAGAAGTCTCTCTTGGTAGACCTGTTGAACTCGCTGAAACTATACCAATAATTAGCGACACCAACAATCGAATTGCGTCTATTTCCGCTATGCCTAAATTAGGTAAGGCTAGCCAACTAGCGCAAGTAACCATTGCCCAGAATGATGAAACACTTGGGTTTAGAGCTACTCGTGGTGGTCCTAGCTACTTAGGAGTAGGTGGAAGCTTTGGTAGTAGAGCTGATTTCGCAATTTTCAGCAAAATTGGACTAAACAACTCATTTTCACTAAGACCCAGTGTTTTGTTACTCAGCAATTTTGCTACGGTTTTGATCCCATTTACCTACGATTTCGCTCCTCAATCATTTCTTACTCCAGACCTTATTCTGGCTCCTTATCTAGGTGGAGGAATTGGATTTAGGACTGGAACTGATTCAACGATTGGCGGCCTAATTACTACTGGGGTTGATATTCCAATTTCGCGTACTTTTACCGTCAATGTGGCGGCTAATCTGACATTTTTTAATCAAACTGATCTAGGTATATTGCTTGGAATTGCCTACAACTTCTAAGTATGTTAGGACACTAATCCCAAAAATGGAAAGCGGCGCTCCGTGCCGCTTTCCATTTTTGGGATTTTATTTTGCTTTAATATAGGTAGCGACAGTTATAAAACTCAAAAAGCTGTGGCGCGATCGCGCCACAGCTTTTTGAGTTTTATTGTTACTTTGGTATGCAATCTAGTCGCCAATGGCGAAAATGGTAAATATATCCCCACTCCCATCACTGTAGCGGTAATCGCCAATATCGGCACAGAAGCTCGACTCTGAAAGAAAGGAACCTTAGCCGTGCGAATCACATGAACAATCAACGTTTGTGTCATCAAACTCTCCACAAACCAACCTGTTTGAAATAGAGCTTGATGATCTCTAGAATTTGCTCCAAACACAAACCACATCAGTGCATAAGTAGAATAGTCAAAAATCGAACTAATCGGACTAATGAAAATCATTCAGTCCATATTTACTTAATCGCTGCTTAGCTTCCGTCTCACTGAGACCCTCCAGAGAGGTCTCAAATAAATGAAGCACTTCATCCACACTGCTTTGAGCAATACTAATGAGTGGTTGGGATTCTTCTTGAGACTGATCAGATTCCATGTATGTTAAATCTCTCTACAGCGCTTTGCGCTGTTATAAAACCCAGGGAAATCTGTAAAAGTGCCGCTTCGCGGCACTTTTACAGCAAATTCCGACCAAACGCACCACTAAAACAATATTCTGGATAGGCTTTAATAGTTGGCTTTATTACTTTTGCTTGTGGTGGATTTGATCGGAATTTGCTGTAAAGATTTCTCTGGACTAGTGACATCCCCCCGACGCTCAACTGAGTACAGTTAGAGCGCGGGCTTCCCGAAGAAAGCTCTTTTACAGGAGACTCGTACTTTGAGCTTTACGTCCGAAGATACAGGTCATCGTCTTTTGGACTCACTGCACCAGTTTCACGTTCCTCATG
>JAJAZG010000439.1 GCA_026785865.1 Pseudanabaena sp. CAN_BIN31 | reverse complement strand
TCGGCATTTAAAATGCATATCAAAAACCAGAAGATGATTGTGCCGCGCGAAGCGCGGCATAATCATCTTGCAACTTGAAGGCACATCAACTTAAACTCTTTCTCAGATTTTTCTCTGAGTAAGAGTTTTCTCAACAAAGCCAAGGCGATCGCCTTGGCTTTGTTTGTGAGGCTCTAAAATAGAAAATATTATATTTTGTTTTATATTTATGTCATTTTTACGTCTCGCGATCGCCACCGTGATCATGCTTACTTGTCTACTAATATCGCCGATTAGCACCCAAGCCGAAACCCTATCATTTAGCCATGCTCAATTAAAAAACAGAGATTTTTCAGGAAGAAATCTCGCTGGATCAGGTTTTGCCAATGCCAATATGGAGGGAGCAAACTTTGAAAATGCCGATCTGCGCGGGACTGTATTCAGCGCCTCGATTCTGCGAAATGCTAATTTGCGAGGGGCAGATTTTTCAAGCGGTTTACTTGATCAAGCTGATTTTGCTAAAGCCGATCTCAGTGACGCTCTATTAATCGAAACGATTTTATTACGCAGTACTTTTGATTTTGTGAATATTGACGGTGCAGATTTTACCGATGCGATTATGGACGGCGCTCAGCGCAAATGGCTATGCTCCAAAGCTAAAGGCACAAATTCTAAAACAGGTATTGATACTAGAGATTCTTTAGAATGCAAATAAAAAAGGCAGCGCTACGCGCTGCCTTTTTTATTTGGAGAAGCTTAAAGTTTACTGACTAAAAGCGCGATCGCCACAAAAAAGCCACCAGTTAGATAGAAAACCTTGACCACATGTAACTCATGCCAGCCACTTAACTCTAAATGATGGTGAAAAGGAGCCATTTTAAAAAGACGCTTGCCCATACCCGTTTCATCTTTGGTTGCCTTGTAATAGCCAACCTGTGCAATTACGGAAATTGATTCCCAGATGAAGATTGCACTAATAATTGCAAAAGCCCAAAGCAAGTTACCCAGAATCGCAGTCGAGGCAAGCGCACCGCCTAAAGCTAGTGAGCCTGTATCGCCCATGAATACGCGAGCGGGATAGCGATTGTGCCAAAGAAAGCCCAAGTAGCTGCCACTGAGGCTCATGCAGAAAATCGCCAGTTCTGGGTTTTTGGGAAATAGTAATATTGCCATCCCAAATAAGGCGATCGCGCCAGTACCACCCGCCAAGCCATCTAAGCCATCGGTGAGGTTGGTGGCGTTGCTGCTACCAAGGAACACAAACAAAGCGAGGGGAAAGAATAGTAAGCCAAGGGGGATTGCAAAATGCAAAGGCAAATTAACGGTGGCGATCGCTTGCCAATCTTGGGTTAACACTAGCCATGCACAAAAACAAGACGCGAAAAATGCTTGTAGTAAAAGTTTGGCGCTGGGAGACAAACCTTTGTTGGAGTGACGGCGCAAAATTTTCCAATCATCCAACCAACCGATAAAAGCAAATGAGAGTGTCAGCAAGCTACAGGCAAGTACCTTGCCATCAAAGCCCGACCATACTAAACCTAATAAAATCCCGACAGGTATAATAAATATCCCACCCATCGTCGGAGTGCCTTGTTTTTTAAGATGAGCTTGTGGCCCATCTTCACGGATGATCTGTCCCGCCTTGAGACGACGCAGCATTGGTACTGCAAAAGTTCCTAACAAAGCCACACCGCCACTCCCAAATGTGAATGGCAGAAAAAGACTTGAACTTATATTAGGATGCAAGAAAAGATCGACACCAACAATTAAACTTATTAAACCGATCGCCAACCCAATGGCTAGGCTACTTCCTGTCGGAAATTTTGCCTTCCTAACTCTTACACCAGTATCAACCATTGCCACTCCTCACGCCCACAGTAACCTTCACACTCATTTATCGGATCAGTTAACAGATCAAAACCAAAAGCTTTTTTACGGCTTGACAACAGATGATTAAAACTCACCTGAATATACGCTCTTAGATACCAAATAATGATCGCATTTGTCTATAGTGCAAACATCTAATTTTGATAATTCTTGAATCTTGCTATTTAGTCTTTATTATAAATAGCCTTTTAACTTGTCCAATATTAAGACTCTATTAAATTGCCAATGACGAGTAAAAATTCTCGACAGATTGCTCTAGAAGCACTACGTTTGATTCAAAGACGCAATGCTTATGCTGATGTGGCGCTTGACTGTACGCTTTCAAAAGCGCGTCAAGATAACCCAACTCTCCCAGAAAGCGATCGCCGTCTGATCACGGAGTTAGTTTATGGATGTACGCGCCGCCAAAAAACTTTGAATGCGGTTTTGCAAAACTTCTCGCAAAAACCAACTACAAAATTACCACCAGACTTATTAATAATCTTACAGATTGGTGTCTATCAACTATGTTTTCTCGATCGCATTAAGTCATCGGCGATCGTTCATACCACCGTAGAACTGGTTAAAGAAAACAAATTAACAGGATTATCTGGCTTTACGAACGGGATCATGAGATCTATACTCAGAGCCAAAGAGAAGGAAGATATTCTCGCTAATATTAGCGATCCCGCTAGCTTTTATAGTTATCCTGACTGGTTGATCGAATTATGGCAAAAAGAATTTGGTCAAGAAGCGATCGCCGATATTTGTAATTGGTTTAATCAAACGCCGCATTTAGATTTGCGCGTAAATCTTCTACATGCGACACGTGATCAAGTCCTAGCCGCTTTTGCTGAAGCTGAGATTTCTGCCGAACCAATTCCTCATTTGCCCGATGGCATTCGAGTGGGGCAAGGTGCGGGTGATGTGAGTAAATTACCGAAATTTAAAGAAGGATGGTGGTCAGTTCAGGATGCCAGCGCTCAGTTAGTTACTTATTTATTAGATCCGCAACCCAACGAGATCATTATTGATGCTTGCGCTGCCCCTGGGGGTAAGACCACACATATTAGCGATCGCCTGAAAAATACGGGTAAAGTTTACGCACTAGATCGTCTGGCTAGTCGGCTCAAAAAAGTCGATCAAAATACAGCCCGTCTGGGGATCACCAATGTGCAAACCGTTGAAATTGACGCGCGTGAATTTGATGCTGACAAAGTGCTAGAAGGAAAATGCGATCGCGTATTACTCGATGTGCCTTGTTCTGGACTCGGTACACTCCATCGTCATGCTGATGCTCGTTGGCGACAAACGCCCGAAGAGCCTTACAAATTAGCAATAACTCAAGCCGAAATCCTTGAGCGTGCAATTGAATGGGTAAAGCCTGAAGGTGTAATTGTTTACAGCACTTGCACCTTGCATCCTGCGGAAAACGAAGAAGTAATCACCCAGTTTTTAACCAATCATCCTGATTGGCAAGTCGTGCCGCCAACCGATGATAATCCTGCGGCGCATTTTGTCAGCGATCGGGGTTGGATTAAAGTCTTACCCCACAAACACGACATGGATGGATTTTTTATGGCGAAATTACAAAAAATGTGATTCCTTTATTATGCTTACAATAAAAAGGGGCGCATTGCGCCCCTTTTTATTAAGTTATGATTGCAACTTTTTCGATTCAACTAACATCGAATCGATTAGCGGCTGAAGAATCAACTCCATGGCAAAGCCCATCTTGCCACCAGGCACAACCAAAGTCGTATGGCGCGACATGAATGAATCATGGATCATGTCGAGCAAGTAAGGGAAGTCAATCTTGAACTTCTCACGGAAGCAGCGATTGGTGTGGATCACAACAAGGCTTTCGTCAAGAGTCGGGATATCGCGACAAATGAAAGGATTGGAAGTGTCAACCGTAGAAACACGCTGGAAGTTGATATGTGTCTTAGAAAACTGAGGCGCAATGTAATTTACATAGTCAGGCATCCGACGCAAAATCGTATCAACGATCGCTTCCGCACTATAACCACGCTCAGCATTATCACGATGGATTTTTTGAATCCATTCCAAATT
>JAJAZG010000438.1 GCA_026785865.1 Pseudanabaena sp. CAN_BIN31 | reverse complement strand
TTCAGCGACTTTTGCCACGAAGTCTCTTTTTCGATATCCAGTTAGTTTTTTTGCTGCGTCTTTGAATGTTGCTTTTACTTCTTCGCTTAGCATTTTATCGCCTCTTTTACTTATTTAATATATGGTACTTTATTTTCCCGCTCCTCCCTAAAAAGATGTTGGGTTTGATGATGGACAATCGCACGATTTGTGGGGTTACTGGCTTGGCGATCGCTGAGTTGGAGTCGGTAAAAAATTCTCTTGTTAGTTAAAAGTTAGCTTTTGGATTCTTGGGTAAGCCGTGACAAGGTGGTAAAAAATTTACGAAACTCTGGACATTTTTGCTGCGCGATCGCTGAATCAAGTTGCTTGATAAAACGAGCAGTATGAATTCGTTTAGAATATCTTTTTTCTGCTTCCTGCTCTTTTGCGGATTCAATAATCGTATCGGATAGTTTTTTGTGATAGTTTTCCTCAACTTCTGGATCTAACCCAAAGTCTTCTGGCGAACTAAATAATAATTTGCGTTCATTGGCTAACCATCGACGCATAGCTTCCGCTTTTTCCCGAAAGTCAAGATCTTTGGCAACGGTTTGATACCAGTCAGCGACTACCCAAGATTCTAATTCGGGTTTAGCGAATCCAATTACGTGATTGATTGGAACAATTTGAGGATGTTTTTTCCAGATTTTGTTCAGTACATTTTCAAATTCTTGATGCTTTCGTTGTGAGAATTCGTTGGGAGCTTTGCTATCGAGGGGAGGATAGTCTAAGTCATCAAAAATCAGAATAAGCTGACATAAAGGATCGTTCAATTTGAACTTATGGGTTAGTCGATCCTCAACTTCTTTGAGCAATGATTTGCCTGTCAAGCCTTGAGGCGATGGGAATTTTTTTGGTTTTCTTCCATCTTTATTACTAACTGGTGTAATCCTTTGGAAATCACAGTTTGGAAATTCTCGCCGTAGGAAAGGAAGCAATCCTGATATTTCCGATTCACCACCTCCCGCAAATACCCATACAATCACAGCGCCCAGCCTCCGACTTCGGGATCGCCAACTCTATATAAATCACCAAGTTCCCAACCTTCATCTAGATGAGTTTGGAGGCGTTCTCTGGATAGAGTTTTGACATGAAATAAAGTTTTTTCTGGGTTGAAGGCTTCAAATACGTGGACGTTTTCGAGGCAGTCGGTGAATTTGTCGAGGAGGTCGGGGCTATGGGTGGTAATGATAATCTGGGTTTTGGTGGCGGCGTTTTTAATCCATTCGGCTAGGTAACTCAGCCATTGAACGTGTAAGCCGACTTCTGGCTCGTCAATGACGATTAGTGATGGTAAGTTAGGGGAGTTGAGAATAATTGCCCAACACAACATTCTCACCGTGCCGTCAGACATTTCATCAAGGTATAGGGGGCGTTTGGTATCTTTTAAATGCCATTCAATGCTAATTCTAGTTCTACCTGTTCTGATGGGGCGAATACGCTTTGTTTGTGGCACGATATCGCGCATGATGACGTTGATTTGTTCTTCAAAGTCGATGCTTTCTTGGATGAGGTTGTCTAGGACTAGGGCGAGGTTTTCGCAGTCAGGGTTGAGATATTTCTCAGGAGATCCAATTTCTGGTTCGGCGTTACGAATCTCCTTCAGATTCATATTATTAGCACTATAAAATCTCCAGTTAGATACCAAGTTAATAATTTGGCGACGAACGTGATATATAATTTTTGCCTCTGGAACAACTTTTACTTGCTCTAGTAATTTTGGAATAATTGATAAACCGATTTCATCATTTGGAATTTCGTTTACTGCTGTATATCGTGAAATATCTTCAGTGTCAAAAATAGCTCCATATCCACTAGATTGATGATGGGGGAATCTGTAAAAGTAAAAAGGTTCGTCATGATGTTCACTAAATTCTGATAAATATTCTTCAACAATCTGTGGGTATTTTTTGTCTAAGCATAGAATTGAAAGGTAAAGATTTAATTCATTATTGTAGATATTTTCGACAAAAAAGGAATATGTCAGATTAACTTTTTCAGGGAGAGGACAGCCTATATTTAACATTCTAGATTCTCCTAGATCTGCTAATGCTTTGATGAAATCTGTAGTGCCATTTTTTTCTGATGAAATATTGTCTGAGATACTATCTCTTAAGAATTTGAGCAAGGCTATAAAGTTACTTTTACCAGATCCATTTGAACCTATGAAGATATTCAACCCTTCACTAAGCTTAAGACCTTGATCCAAGTTAAGGTTTTTATACCTTTGGGCATTAATTTCACTGATGTATTGTATTTTGACTTCCATATCTATGATAGTTATATTTGTTATTGAGGTATTTTGATAGACAAAAAAGAATCAATAGCGTTAAAAATAAAATATTTCACCGATTATCTAAATAAAAACTGTAGACTTATCCCAATATTCAGTAAATTTACTTTTTAAGCTGTCAATTATTAATTCTTCTTCGATGCGAGAAAACATAAATGCGCTTTTTTTTGCAGCATCTTTAATTGAAGCTCCAAAATGATAAAAATCAATTTCATCTATAAATAAGAAGCGATCATGGAATTTATCTAACTGGTGATCTGACAGGTGAATGGAAAGATCGCCATACTGTGAATTAAAACTTTCAGTTAATGGTTTAAAATTGCTAGGAACCCCATTTTTCGCATAAGCTAAGATTTTTACGTTAACTCCAGACTGTTTACGGCTTAGCAAAGCAAGTATATTTTCATCTATATACCCATCAATAAGTGTGATACTTTGTTTTGCTTCAGATAAAATTCTATGTACAAGCATCAGTGCATCAAAACTTTGACATGGAAAAAATATTCCCTCTTTAGTTACACTAGCATTCTCTGTTGGAATACTAGATAGAATGTCAAGATAGCATTCAACATTATTCTGTATAATCGACAATTGAACCGAATGAATTAAAACATGCAAGGTTGAAGCGGAAGTAAATTTGTTAAAACATTCAAATTGTTCAGAATATTTTGCAATTAGTTTTTCTAGAGCAAAATTATGTTGCTTATATATATCAAGTGCAATATTGATTTGGACTATATTTAACCCTTTTGTTGTTTTGCAATTATATAATTCGATACTTTTTTTGATTCTATTTAAGATTGCGATAATTTCTGTATCTTTCACTATTTTTAACTGCCTCTTATTTAATATGAATAATTTTTACTATTTTTTTGGTTTGGGAAGTTGGACAGAGTTGGTTTTTGAATCGATTTAATTTTTGATTGCAATAACCATTTACGCTAAGCAAGTTTTACTTTGCATCATTACTCCAATAGATCTATATAATTGCTCTTTTGTCAAATCAGCACCACGTAGAATCTTTAGTAGCAAACCCTTGCCAAGTGTTTTGACTGAGTGAACTGGAATTGTAACAATCCTACCATCATTATGTTTCACACGAACATGAATACCCTTTTGCCGCATAATCTGAAAGCCAATTTTCTCCAAAACTGCTATTAATTCTTTGCTCGTCAGATCTGGTAACTTAGCCATCAGACCACCAACCTCTGCACACCAATAAACTCAGTGAAAGGCTCCTCTTCTAATTCCTCAAGACACATCTCGATAACTTCACTCATATTGAGCATTAATTGATAGATAGTTTCGCCTTGGCTATAGCAAGCCCGAAGTTGCGGAACCTCTCCAATATATATGCCATCTTCATCACGCTCAATAACTACATAAAACTCGCCAATTCAAATTTGAAGTGCAACAGGTTCTGATGCCCCAAAGAATACTTCATGAGGCGTGCGATAGTCAAGAGATTTTCTTGGTCTATGGTTGATCAAATTTACAATCTTCTGGAAGTCCTCTTCCTCCACTATTTTGA
>JAJAZG010000437.1 GCA_026785865.1 Pseudanabaena sp. CAN_BIN31 | reverse complement strand
GTTTGGGAGCTATATCGCTTTGTGCCTGAGTCTAATTAAATATAAAACCCAAAAAGCTGTGGCGCACAACGTGCGCCACAGCGTTTTGGGTTTTTTTAGACTTTAACTAAAAGCTACGCTCTAAAGCCCTTTCTCCACCCCAAGATTCAACGATCGCGTCATCATATTTATCTGCAGTTTGTAGCACTGAAGATACGGAAGTTTGTAATTCTTCGCGATCGCAAGTTGAGCCAACTAAGGTTGTATGAAAACGAATGTCGCCATCATCATCAATACTAAAAACGCCAAATTGTAACTCAGAATTTTTTTTAAGTAAGAATTTCATCAAATCCTGTGTGACTTCTGCGCCTGTAACCACATAAGACCAAGTAGAAATTATGGCTTCGGTATTTCCCCAAGGTAAAACTTGAACTGTTGCGGTTGCAGAGCCAAGGGGTAGCACAAAGACTGGCAGGTCATAGGGAGGCGAATAAACATTTTCATACAAGTCGTGTAACCAAAGCTGGATCTTTTCGTAACAAGCTTGCTGTACGGGTGTCTCGAATTTCATTTCCTTACCTAGAATTTTTGGTCTTGTTTTTATTTGTTCAATTACAGCGCTTGGCGCTGACATTGAACCCAGATAATTTTTTAAGAGTGCCGCTTTGCAGTACTTTTAAAAAATTATCTGTATGGTGAAAACCTATTGCTTTTGTATATTTAATTTTGGATTTATTTAATTATTTTGTTACAAGAGCGTAACTTTTTCAGTGTTCTGCGCTACTTGCTGAAGATATTAGAGCGATCGGGATCAAATTTTAAACCGTCAAAAAAAGTTTCGATACCGCGTGAAGTCGAAATAGGAATATTTGTATCGGGAACACCGATCGCCTTAGCGGCATTTTTCCAAAGATCTTCACGATTGACCGCATCGATTGTCTCTTTAAGCTCAAAATCGTTGTCTAAAAGTCCCCATCGGCGATATTCCGTGAGAAACCAAAGATCGTGACTTTTGTATGGATACGAAACCGAAATTCCATCATTTGACCAATACTTGATCGGAAAATCAATAAAATTAGGACTATCTATTTTCAGAGTTCCCTTTTTCCCATTGGGACTATTTCTAAAAAGTTGAGAAAACATCGCGATCGGTTCAGAAATAATATTGCGACTATTTGTGAAACTTAAGGCTAGAAGTGTGTTTAATTCTTGAGCATTTGCAGGATCATCACACCATATCTGTGCTTCCATAATTGCTTGAAGCAGAGCTTGGGTGGCGATCGGATATTTATCTACCCAATCTGCACGCATCGCCAAAATTTCTCCTGGATGGTTGCGCCAGATCTCGCCTGTGGCGATCGCGGGAATGGCGAGATTAGCCTCAATTAATTTGAGTGTACGCCAGCTATCTACGCAAAGTAAGTCGGCTTTTTGTTGTTTGACTTGAGGAATGATCTGGTCTAATGGAATTTCGAGAATATTGATATTTTGCTTAGCATTAATCTGCATCGATGCTAGCCAATATCTTAGCCAGAGGTCGTAATTACTACCTGTTTCCGCGATCGCACCATTGATCGGAAATAACTTAGCCACATCTTGCCAAGGCGAAAATGTGGCGCGTTTTAGTTGAATACCAAAGGACTTGAGCCGTTTGGTAACAAGGATATATCCGCCATGAGTATGCAGTCGCATCAGCACATACATGGCAGTTTTGCGATTATTAATTAGTCCTTCATTCATCAATTCTGGTAAAGGACTATAAAAATGTCCGCCATCAATACCATCATTATTTGCACCTAGTTCTGTTCCTATTTCGGTGCGATCGCCGATTTCTTGCCATGACTTAAATGGAACTAGTTCCACATCGGTTATGCCATACTTTGCGAATAGTTTTTTGTTTTGAGCAACTAAAAGTGGCGCAATTTCAATCGATGGAATAATGCCAAGGCGTACCGATTGCACTTCGGGAATGTCAGAAACCGTGGCGTAAGAATTAATTTTAAATGGCTGATTAGACAAAGGTTTGGACGTACAGTTATTTAGCAATAATGTACTTGCCGCCACGCTAAAAGTTGTCAAGAGCTTACGTCTAGAAAGTTGCATAACATTTGGTAGGTTGCACTTTGGGCAACCTATCCTAAGCTAAAAATGAATGAACTATATCAAGGATACGCTGACTAGATTTGCCATCGCCAAAGGGATTAGCTATATTTGCCATCTGCTCGTAGGCAGCGCGATCGCCTAATAATCTCGTCGCCGCTGTCACAATATCTATAGTTTCTGTGCCAACAAGTTTGCTCGTACCTGCGGCGATCGCTTCTGGACGCTCAGTGGTAGAACGCAATACCAGCACAGGTTTACCAAGGCTCGGTGCTTCTTCTTGCAATCCGCCAGAGTCACTCATAATCAAATAGCATCGCTGCATCGCGCCCACTAGCTGTTCATAATCGAGAGGCTCAACTAGGAAGATGCGCGGATGATCACTTAATTTTGCGATTAAAGGCTCGCGTACCACAGGATTTAGATGCATTGGTAATACTAAAGCCACATCAGGAAAATCTGCCAAGATCTGCAACCACGCTTGGATAATTTGCGCCAATGGTTCTCCCCAATTTTCGCGACGATGCACTGTCGCTAAGATGACACGGTAGGCTGACCAGTTCAAGCCTTTAATCTCACATTGAGGCGATCGCCCCGAAACATATAAAAGCGCATCAATTACAGTATTGCCCGTGTGATGAATACCCGTTTTCACACCAGAAGCTTGGAGATTTTCCACTGAGGCAAGTGTAGGCGCAAAATGAAGCTGTGCGATTTGCGAAACTAAACGGCGATTTGCTTCTTCAGGAAATGGATTAAACAGATTATCTGTCCGCAGCCCAGCTTCCACATGCCCAACAGGAATTTGCTGATAAAAAGCAGCTAGGGCAGCCGCAAAGGCTGTGGTCGTATCACCTTGGACTAAAACAATATTTGGCTGAATTTCTTTGTATAACTTCTCTAAACCGTTCAAACTATTGCAAGTAATTTCGGTGAGAGTTTGCTTTGGGCGCATAATTCCCAAATCATAATCTGCCTTGAGTTCAAATAACTGCATCACCTGAGCTACCATTTCTCGATGTTGTCCAGTTAAAATCACCGAGGTTTGGAAATGAGGATTATTCCTAAATAAATGAATAATCGGCGCAAGTTTAATCGCTTCGGGACGAGTTCCTAAAGTAATACAGACATGAAATTGAGTTGACAAGATAATCCTCGCAAAATTATTTACTTTGAATTTGCGTTGAAATATAGCTGTCGTCACTTGGATCAGGACAAATCAAAACCCAAAAGAGGATGGCGGCGCGGAGCGCCGCCACCCTCTTTTGGGTTTTATGTC
>JAJAZG010000436.1 GCA_026785865.1 Pseudanabaena sp. CAN_BIN31 | reverse complement strand
TGTTAAGCTCACTATTGCAGCCATGGCAGAAATTGAAAAACAGCTTAAGCGTCTACCCGATCTTCAAAAATGGTTTGTTGAGATTTGCGGCAAATCAACCTAAGCTATGGGATCTATTATTTCTTGGTAGTCTCTTATAACGCAAGATGTTCTTCTAGTAATTCCTCTAAATCTAGTTTTAGAAGTGCTGCTATTCTCTTGCTGGGAGTTTTTTCTATCTCCATTAGAAGTCTCACTGCCTGCTCATGCCATTCTTGATTTACATTGGGACAGGTGAACTCATCATGAATTTCTGATAGTCTTGCCATAGCCGCAATGAAACCACTAAAACCATCGACATTACGCTTAACATCACATTCAGTGCTACAGACATTACAGTCAAATGTTTCATTGGCATTAGGTTTAGTTATGAAAAAATCGTATCCTTTAGTCCGCAATTTCACCCCCTATGAGGAAAAGATAATTTACTTTACGACTATACCAAACCTGTATTAATATCAATCTGCAAAGACTTAATTTCAGGCTTTCGATTAAGATTATCAGTAATTTTTTATAACATTGACAGCGATCGCACATCATAATCAGCAACCTCAAGCGATTTGCGATCGTTACCTTCTCTTTGCAAACCTAACTTGCTTCTCCGTAACAACCACAAAATTATCTGGCAACTGTTCCGCATAACTCTCTAACAAACTTCGCAAAACAATAATTTTATTAGAGTTCCGTTCATCTTCGAGCCTCAGCAAAACAACACCATGATGAGATCTTTGCTCTCGATAGACCTTCTCACCAAAATCTTTGTCACAGGTGATTAATATCCAATTCTCATCAAGCGCCTTCCGAAGAATCAGATCGTCATCAGTACCTCTTGCCTCCTCATAGACAGAAAAAACCTCATGATTCTGACTCCGTAGCCAACGCCCAACGATCACACCTGTATTTTCATCAACCAAAAAACGCACCTATGCTATCTCCATTGCCAAAGGCATAAAACTTGCACTCTCCAAAGAACGAGCAGCAAACAACAAACAGGCTCTAATATCCGCTTCAACTAAACCTTCATACTCTTCCAAAATCTCCGCAACATTTGCACCATGAGCAAGCAGATTTAAAACATACTCAACTGATAATCGAGTTCCTTGAATAACAGGCTTGCCGACCATAATTTTAGGATTTATGGATATGCGATTTAATAAATCTTTCTCTTTCATATCTTTATATAAAAATATAAGCTAACCTATGGGATCAATCATAGCAAAATTAGCAGGTGATCAAGATCTTTAGCGATCGCCCGTCATAATCAGCACCCTCAAGCAATTCGCGACCATTACCTTCTCTTTGCAAACGGTATTTGATGCTCGTAAAGATTGCCGATTTTTTTTCTAATGCGATCGCAGACATCTAGTAAATTCATAAAAAAGTTATAGATCTGAGATAATCTCTGATGATGGAAAAATCGAAATATAGCGGTTTTCAGTTGAGTGTGGGATAAAAATGTAGGGGCAATTCATGAATTGCCTCTACATTTTCTGTTTTTTCTGTACGGTGGTCGTTTGAAAACCGCTATATGCGATAAACATATTGAGATCAGGTAGGGACAAAGCATTCCCCCAGAAATCCATCAAATTTAAGCCCATCTCAATGTGGGAATGCTTTGCCCAAAACCTCAAGCCGCAGGGATAGGCGATCGGTTACAGCGAAGAGGGTTTTGCATTCGCAAATTGCGATCGTGGTGATGAGTTTAAAAATAGTTATGCAAAATCCCTACTTCTCCACAAAACAGAAATGATAAAATGAATGCAGTAAAAGCCGAACGTCTACCGATTCACGAACTTACAATCAAAACTTATGCAAGCAACCGATCGCTTACGTCCTATTCATGGGGGAAATCGTCAATGGGCAGCGAGTCTTGCTGGGATTGCACCAGAAAGCATCTTAGATTTTTCGGCGAGCATTAATCCTCTCGGTCCACCAAAATCAGCGATCGCCGCAATTCACGCGCATTTAACTGAACTTAATCATTATCCCGATCCCGAATATACATTGCTCAGGCAAGCCTTAGGGAATTTTCATCAACTATCACCAGATTGGGTTTTAGCAGGAAATGGCGTAGCGGAGCTATTAACTTGGGTGGGGCGCGATCTTTCGCAATTATCCGCAACAGTGCTATTCACACCTGCTTTCACCGATTACTATCGCGCCCTCAAAACTTTTGACTGTCAAGTAGAATCTTATCCACTTCTATCTAAAGATGAGTCTTTTGCTATAAATGCAGAACTTCCCAAAATTGCTAATTCCCATACAAAAGGAATATTAATCAATAATCCTCATAATCCGACTGGCTATTTATTTTCTAGGGATAGCATCTTGCCCTATCTAGAACAATTTTCGCTGGTGGTGATTGATGAAGCTTTTATGGATTTTCTCACGCCAGAGCAGCAGCAAAGTTTGATTGATTTAGTGCCATCGCATCCTAATTTAGTGATTTTGCGATCGCTTACCAAGTTCTACAGTTTGCCAGCGCTGCGACTGGGCTATGCGATCGCCCATCCAGAGCGTCTACAACGTTGGCAAGCATGGCGCGATCCTTGGTGCGTGAATAGTTTGGCGGCGGCGGCAGGTATTGCGGTAATTGAGGATGTTGAATTTCAGCAACAAACATGGACTTGGTTAGAGCTTGCCAAATCTCAATTATTTACAGGTTTATCACAAATATCAGGTTTAAATCCATTACCAAATGCTGCAAATTATTTATTAGTCCAAACCGAAATTGCGGGTTCGCTTTTACAAAAGCAATTATTGCAAAGTGATCATATTCTCATCCGCGATTGTTTGAGTTTTCCCGAATTAGGCGATCGCTATTTCCGAGTCGCTGTGCGATTAGAAAATGAAAATGAGCGATTGATAGAATCATTACAGCGCTTTGCGCTGTCATAAAACCCAGATAATTTTTTGAAAGTGCCGCAAAGTGGCACTTTCAAAAAATTATCTGGAAGTGGGTAAGCATAAAAACCAAAAAAGCTCAATAAAATAGGGTAGGGATAGTTTATGAACTATCCCTACCCTATTTAGTTTTTATGTTACGGAGAGGGGGAGATTCGAACTCCCGTTAGGTGTGACCCCAAATCTGATTTCGAGTCAGACGCATTCAACCACTCTGCCACCTCTCCAAATATGTTTTGCAGCGTCTTTAGTAAGCAAAGCAGTTGCAACAATATCACAGTATGTGTACAAAAAATCAAAAATCAGATCGCAGTGCTTCTTGTTTTTTATAGGTAAGCATAAACCCCAAGGAGATGTAGCGCACGCACAGTGTGCGCTACATCTCCTTGGGGTTTTAAGAGTTTTGCTTTTGAAGAGTTTTTAATGATTTTAAGATTTTGCAGCAAATCTAAAGAAAAACCAGTATAATCAATGTGAAGGTTAAAATTGGGTTATGAGAACGTTAAAAAAATATCTATGCTAAGGCAAAGTTAATCCTATGAGTCCCATAACACTATTAGCTGAAGCTCCAGCAGAACGCTTAGGTCATCCTTCAGAAAAAGCGCATGAATGTATTGCGGTAGTAGATGCATGGATTCCAGACTGGTTAAGAGGTGGTTGGGAAAAGTCACAGAGGGGAGAAAGTTTAGAAAATGAAGATGTTATTTGTCGAGCTTTAGACTTTGCTTATCGGTTGCATAGTAAGCAATGTCGCGCTTCGGGGGAACCATATATATTGCATCCGATCGCAGTTGCCTCAATCCTTAAAGATTTAGGTGGTAGTAATGCCATGATCGCCGCAGGCTTTTTGCATGATGTGGTTGAAGATACTGATGTATCTTGTGATCAAATTGAAGAAAAATTTGGGAAGGAAGTTCGGCAATTGGTAGAAGGGGTAACCAAATTATCGAAACTGAGTTTTGAGAGTAAAACTGAAAGTCAAGCCGAAAACTTCCGCCGCATGTTTCTGGCGATGGCTCAAGACATTCGCGTGATTATCGTGAAGCTTGCCGATCGCCTGCACAATATGCGAACGCTGCAACATCTACGCCCTGAAAAACAAGTTCTAATTTCCAGAGAAACGAGAGAGATTTTTGCACCTTTAGCGAACCGATTAGGTTTGGGGCAAATCAAATGGGAACTCGAAGATATTGCTTTTAAATATATTCAGCCAGAGCAATATCAAGTGATGGAATCTCTAGTGGCTGAGACCCATGAGAGCCGCGATGAGCAATTGACGGAAGTAAAGAGGGTGTTAGCCGATCGCCTCGAATCGATGGGCATCGATGACTTTGAGATTAGCGGTCGTCCGAAGCATCTGTATGGCATTTATCGCAAGATGGAACGTCAACAGAAGCAATATAACGAGATTTATGATATTCAAGCTGTACGGGTAATTGTAAATACCAAAGAGGAGTGCTATCGCGTTCTTGCTGTTGTCCACGATCATTTCTGTCCGATTCCTGGTCGGTTTAAAGATTACATCGGTTTACCAAAACCTAACCGCTATCAGTCATTACATACGGCTGTGATTGGACCGAAAGGTCAGCCTGTCGAGGTGCAGATTCGCACATGGGAAATGCATCACATCGCTGATTATGGGATTGCGGCGCATTGGAAGTATAAAGAGAGCAATTCGGTCAGCAGACCACTCAAAGGGGATGACCAAAAATTCACTTGGCTACGTCAGTTGGTGGAATGGCAACGCGATCTCAAAGATCCTCAAGAATATCTTGATAGTGTCAAGGACGATTTATTTGATAGTGAAGTCTATGTCTTTAGTCCGAAGGGTGATGTCTATTGCTTGCCACGCGGCGCGACACCTGTAGACTTTGCCTATCGCGTCCATACCGAAGTTGGTAATCATTGCTCTGGTGCATTAGTTAATAATGTGATGGTTCCTTTACAGCGATCGCTTAAACATGGCGATATTGTCACGATTCTTACCCAAAACAATGCCCATCCCAGCACCGATTGGATGAATTTTGTAGCGACAAGTTCCGCAAAAAGCAGAATTCGTCAGTGGTTTAAGCGATCGCGCCGTGATGACAATCTCGCATTAGGACGCAGTGCGCTAGAGCGTGAACTGGGCAAAAATGGTTTGGAAGCATTGCTCAAATCTGACCAAATGCTCAAACTGGCTGAGCGATGTAACTATCACAATGTGGAAGATCTAATCGCAGGCATCGGCTATGGCGAAACTTCAGTTAATTCTGTGGTCAATAAGCTGCGAGAAAGTCAGCATGGCGATCGCGATCTTAATCCTCAGAAATTTGAAGCGCGTCATGAGCCTGCTCATAGTCACAGTTCTAAGTCACCAATTTTAGGGCTTGAGGGCATGGTTTATTCGATCGCAGGTTGTTGCGCTCCTTTGCCGGGGGAACCGATCGCGGGGATTGTCGCACTGGGTAGCAATCGTGGCATCACCATCCATCGCTACGATTGTCATAATTTGGTGAGTATTCCTAGCGATCGCCTGTTGCATGTGGGTTGGAATCAGAACAAAGAGCAAGATCAAGTTCAAACCTATCCCATCGATATTCGGGTGGAAACCATTGATCGCGTTGGCGTATTGCGAGATATTTTAACTCGTCTATCAGACAACAAAATTAATGTGCGCCGTGCCAATGTCCAAACCAAAAAAGGCAAAGCCGCAACTATTGATTTAAGTATCGATGTTTGCGATCGCAAACAATTTGATCGCGTTTGCAATCAAATCAATAAGATGTGTGACACTCTCTCTGTTTCGCGCTTTGCTGCTGAATAAAAAACAAAATGTAAAAGATATGGCGCACGCAGCGCGTGCGCCATATCTTTTTGGGTTAGAACGTAAATACTGTTCTCAATGTGCCGACAGTGATGGTGCTATTACCACTGTTGTTATTGGCATTGAAGATAAACTGTAAATCAGGAGTGATGCTGATATTGTTAGAGACTGGGAATCGATAGAACATCTCTACATTGGTTTGAGTTGCATTACCGACATTACTCTCGATGAAAGGTTGACCCACTGCGATCGCAGCCATTGCACCCTCCTTAAATAAATCGGGGAACGCAAAACCCACAGACCATGTTTGTGGATTAATGGATGTACTTGTTGAGGTTGTATAGGTGGGAAGTGCCATTGCGATCGCAGTACCGCGATTACTGATTTCGCCAAATCCATAACGACCAAAAATGGCGATCGCTTTATTAAAAGCCCACTCAAGATTTACGCCGCCCGTGTTGTAATCAAGATTATTCACCGAGGCGCGAGTATATTGCAAACGGATGGCAAAGGGACTAGCATCATCAGCATTTTTAGGCGCAAACTCTAGCTCAACCGTACCTTGATAGGGATCGCCAAATAAGCCCCGATTGATAGTTCCATCGGAAGTAGGACTACTCGCATTTTGAGCTACATATCCTGCTCTGAGGGTAAAAGCACTGCCACCAAGATTCCATGCGATCGCGCCACCAGCACCATCATTGACAGGTAAAATCAATGGATTATTGATAAACATCCCAATAGAGAAATCACGGGATTCATCATTCGCAAAACTATTGGCATCGATATGATCATTTAACGACATCACGGCTCCAATCGAAGCTTGAATATCTTTGCCAATAGAGAAGTCATAACGCAAACGAGTAAGACTCGCGGTTGTTCCCGAATCGCTATAGTCCAGACTAGAACTGTTCGCAAAACCTGTAAAGCCTCCCAATACACTATCAGCACCATCAAGGGAGTTGGCGACATTCGTGCCGCCATTACCAACTTCCAAACGCGTTAATAGCAAATCTTCGCCAGTAAAACTGGTGTTGAAGTTCAAATTTACACGACTAATTATAGTTGTGTTGGCTTTGCCAGAAGTTCCTGTGAGATCTCCAACTGGATTTAATAAGTTATCAGTGCCTGAGCCACTCGCCGAGACAGCCGCGATCGCTTGTCCTGTTAGTTTAGTCGTGGTCGAAAATTGCTGTGCTTCAAGTTTGGCAGTTTTGGCATCAAGGGCATCGACTCGACCGCGCAAAGTCGCAAGCTCAGCCGCAAATTCTTCTTGCAATTTTTGTAAAGTGGCGAGATCTTCTTTGCCAACTTTGTCGGCTAGCCCTGCGGAAATAATCTCATTAATTTTGTCGAGACAAGCATTTAAACCTGCGGCAAATTCGTAGCGACTGGTGGATTGTTTGCCGCGAAAAGTGCGATCGGGATAACCTGCGATGCAGCCGTATCGCTCAACTAGAGATTGCAAAGCAGTAAAAGCCCAATCTGTGGGACGCACATCACTGAGTTGTGAAACTGATGTGACATTTTGCGCTAGGGTATCTGGCGATCGCATCGATTGAGCCGATACACCAGATATGTTGGCCATCATTCCGAATGTAGAAAAGGCGATCGCGCCAAATAGAGATATTTTGAATTGTTCAAACCAAACTTGCGACACAGCGTAACTCCTCACTTGCATAATCCGTTAATCTTAATAGTAATTAATAGCAATAATAGATAAATAGTTTAAACATTTTTAGCCCTTTTATATCTAAAAAATATAGAAAATAAGTAAACAAGTTGATTATTAGTTGCAATAATTTGGGTAACTACTTCAACTAAATTAACTTTTTTGCTGTTGTTTTTCTACTTGCTTAAGAATGATAATCATTATCATAACATAAAGATAGCTAAAACTCCAAAAAATTAGACTACAGCCTAAGCTGATGCGCGTTTAAGTTGCAAGATGATTGTGCCGCGCTTCGCGCGGCACAATCATCTTCTGGTTTTTGATATGCATTTTAAATGCCGATCAGTTTATTGAGGGTTTGAAT
>JAJAZG010000435.1 GCA_026785865.1 Pseudanabaena sp. CAN_BIN31 | reverse complement strand
TGCGACAGGCTTAACTCCTGCCCAAAAAGCGAAGCTAATGGCTCTCGGCGCGATCGAAGATTAATATTTTGTGTAAGTTACAGCCTATTGAGGATTTGAGTAGTACAGATAATTTTTTAAAAGGGCTACGAAGCGGCTCTTTTAAAAAATTATCTGGGTTTTATGGCAGCGCAAGACGCTGTAGCTATATCTTGATAGTTATATTCAACTCAGGCTAATTCTAAAAAATTCTCATGGCTTATACGATCGCATCAAACATCTGTGAAGGCATAGCGGACTGTGTCCCCGCTTGCCCTGTCGCTTGTATCGAACAGGGGCAAGGCGCAAATGAAAAGGGGACGATTTGGTTTAAGATTGATGCTGAAATTTGTATTGACTGTGGGGTTTGCTTGCAAGTATGTCCTGTTCAAGGTGCAATTTTGCCAGAAGAGCGCCCAGAATTAGTGATAGCATAAGCATCGTTGCTAGCAGGCAAGTGGTCAAAAACATGTAAGTAAGATCGTCATGTTTTTCCTGTAGTACACAAGCTCCGAAAATCGGTCAAAGATAAAAGCACTCGAAGAGTGGGCGATCGTCCCACTTTTTTGTTTTTACAGCAAATCCCGATTAAACCAAACCCAGATTTTTTGTAAAAGCCCCGCTTCGCGGGGCTTTTACAAAAAATCTAGTGGTGGATTTGTTTTCAAACTTAATTTTTAAGTTTACTTTGATCGGCTTGCATCAAAATCTCGAATAAACGCTCAAATTGTAAATTCTATGAGTCACCCTCTAATTCCGCAAATTTTTCAAACTGCTGAAGAAGTTGCCTCGACCCTTGGGTTGGAGGTTGTCGATGTGGTTTTGCAGACCAATAAAAATCCGATGATTTTGCGGGTTGACATTCGTAACCTTGCCCAAGATACGGGGCTAGATGATTGCGAACAGATGAGCCGCGCCCTAGAGGCTGTCCTCGATGAGAGCGATTTGATCCCGCAAGCCTATGTGCTAGAAGTTTCTAGCCCAGGAGCCGAACGAGATCTGCAAGGCGATCGCGAGTTTGTGGCTTTCCGAGGCTTTATGGTTAATGTCAGCTCAACAGCAACCCATGAAGGTAAGCAAAGTTGGAGTGGTCACCTCATCTCACGAAACGAGACGCATGTAACAATCAGTATCAAAGGTCGGATTGCGAATATTCCCCGTGAACTTATCGATCGCGTTGAACTGTCAAAAAGCGACACCGAATAAAAATCAAATAAAAAACAGAATAAAAATTAAATAAAAAGCGAGAAAAACCTATGGCATTGTTGAGTTTACCTGGATTGGGACAGATGGTGGAAGTGATTAGCAAAGAGCGTAATCTTCCCAAACATGCCGTCCAAAATGCCCTGCGCGAAGCTTTACTCAAAGGTTATGAAAAGTTTAGGAAAACCTATCGCTCTGAGGGAATTAACTTTGAAGAAGAGCATTTCAGTAACTTTGATGTAGAGCTAGATCTTGAAAGTGAAGGATTTCGAGTTTTGGCGACAAAAACAATCGTCGATCAAGTTGGTGATGCTGATCATGAAATTGGTTTGTTAGAAGTCCGAGAAGTCGCACCTGAAGCTCAATCAGGTGGAACCGTTGTGGTCGATGTGACTCCAGAACAAAATGACTTCGGGCGGATGGCGGCGATTCAGACGAAGCAGGTATTAGCTCAAAAGCTCAGGGATCAACAGCGCAAAATTATTCAAGAAGAGTTCCAAGAATTAGAAGGGACAGTCCTCCAAGGTCGGGTACTCCGCTTTGAGACTACATCAGTAATTGTCTCCGTCGGCAGTGGTTTTGGACAGCCTGAGGTTGAAGCTGAACTGCCCAAGCGGGAGCAACTGGCAGGTGAAAAACCCTATCGTCCTAACATGACGCTCAAAGTTTATCTAAAAAAGGTATTTGAAGGCTCGCGACGCGGCCCACAGTTATTAGTCTCAAGGGCTGATGCGGGTTTAGTGGTGTATTTGTTTGCCAATGAAGTGCCTGAAATTGAGGAAGAAATTGTGCGGATCGTGGCGGTGGCGAGAGAAGCTAATCCCCCCTCTCCTGCGGTGGGACCACGCACCAAAATTGCGGTAGATACGCTTGAGCGCGATGTTGATCCTGTCGGGGCTTGCATTGGATCGAGGGGATCGCGGATTCAGGCGGTTGTGGCTGAGCTTCGCGGCGAAAAGATTGATGTGATTCGTTGGTCGCCCGATCCTTCGACTTATATTGCTAATTCGTTGAGTCCTGCGCGAATTCATGAAGTGCGCTTGATTAATGCTGATGAGCGAATTGCCCATGTGCTTGTGCCTGAAGATCAGTTAAGTCTGGCGATCGGCAAGGAAGGGCAGAATGTGCGCTTGGCGGCTCGTCTGACGGGTTGGAAAATCGACATTAAAAATGTGGCAAGGTATGATTACGCTGAGGAAGATCGGAGGATGGAATCTCCATCAGTAAGGGCTTTGGGCGGTCGTCCAGTTCCTGTGCGAAATTTTGAACAAGATGATGATGAGAACAATTAAGCATGAAAATCAAGAGTGAAAATTGGGGGTAAGTTAGTTTGGCTTTAAAACTACACCGCCGTTGTGTTAGTTGCCAATGTATCGCCCTGCGCGATCGCTTTTGGCGAATTGTGCGTGTCCCGATCGCCCCAGTTAGTGATCATGATTCTAAAATTACTCCTAAGAATTTTCAGATTCAACTCGATCATGGCATGGGGCGATCAGCGTATATTTGCCAAAAGTTAGAGTGTTTGCAACTTGCCCAGAAGAAAAATCGCCTAGGGCGATCGCTCCGCACACAGATTCCCCTTAAAGTTTTTGACATCCTCAAATCTCGACTCTAAAGTGTAGCTAGCTGTCGCTACCTGTATTAAACCCAAAAGATGGAAGGTGGCGCGGAGCGCCGCCTTCCATCTTTTGGGTTTTGTGTTCTAACATTACGTTAGTAAAAAAACAAAAAACGTTATGAGTAAGCAAACAATTCTGGTCACAGGTGGAGCAGGTTATATCGGCTCCCATGCGGTAAAAGCTTTGCAAAAGGCTGATTACGAGGTTCTAATTTTAGATAACCTTGTTTATGGTCATCAAGATATCGCCGCAACATTAGGCGCAGAATTGATTGTTGGTGATACGAACGATCGCCCGTTGCTCGATCAATTATTTAGCGATCGCCAAGTCAGCGCCGTTATACACTTTGCCGCCTATGCCTATGTGGGTGAGTCGGTCAGTCAACCTGACAAATACTACCGCAACAATGTGGTCGGCACTTTGTCTTTGCTAGAAGCGATGGTTGCCGCTAATATCAAAAACTTTGTTTTTTCTTCCACCTGTGCCACTTATGGCGTGCCGCAGCAAACCCCAATTACCGAAGATCATCCGCAAGCGCCGATTAATCCTTATGGGGCGACTAAACTAATGGTCGAGCGGATCTTGCAAGATTTTGATGTTGCTTATGATCTGAAATCGGTAATTTTTCGATATTTCAATGCCGCAGGAGCCGATCCTCAAGGCGCGATCGGTGAAGATCATCATCCTGAAACACACTTGATCCCGCTAGTTTTGCAAACGGCTCTGGGCAAACGCGAAGCAATTACAGTCTATGGATCTGATTATCCGACAGCAGACGGGACTTGTATTCGTGACTATATCCACGTTACCGACCTTGCCGAAGCGCATGTGTTGGGCTTGCAATATTTGCTGAAGGGCAACCAGAGCGAAATTTTTAATCTTGGTAATGGTAATGGATTTTCAGTCAAAGAAGTAATTGACGCGGCGAAACAAATTACGGGTAAGCCGATTAAGGTGGTGATGGGCGATCGCCGTGCAGGTGATCCACCAGCTTTAGTTGGCAGTAGTGAGAAAGCCAGAAAAGTTTTGAGTTGGCAGCCTAAATATGCTGATTTAAATCTA
>JAJAZG010000434.1 GCA_026785865.1 Pseudanabaena sp. CAN_BIN31 | reverse complement strand
GCATTATCTTCAGGGATATACTCACTGGCGTAGTCTGGGGCTGGTTTAGATTGAATTGTCTGCGTCGTATGCGTTACGGGATGTGAATCACTGCGTCCAGCCAAATTGCCCGATCCTGCGCTCCCTAACTGGTTGAAGTTGGCGGATGGTAATGAGTTGATAGTTGATGGTTCGCGGGAAACTTGCGCCAGTATCGGCGATCGCCCTGCATAGTTGGCATAGTTATGATCAAAGCCATTGTCAAAAGCAAGCCCTGCGATCGCGAGAGCGCGTTTTATCGCCCGATCTTCAGCTATTTCGAGATCACTATCGACAGCCGTGGCAGTCCCCATGATTGCATCTCCTTCAGAGACGATCGCCCTAAAAGCATGAAGACCATCGATTTTTGGAAGCATCTCAGTTTGGATGCGACCTTGTGGGTATTGAGAACGAAACTGAGCAAACATAAATAAATACGAAAATAAGTACGGAATCAAACTTTTATGAGACTTTTATTGGGCTTTTGTCAAACATTACCGCGCTTTGCGCTGTTATAAAACCCAGAAAATTTTTTAAAAGTGCCGTTTTGCGGCACTTTTAAAAAATTTTCTGTACTACTCAAAGCCTCAACACGCTGTAATTAAAGGTGGTGTATACCCAAGGATCTTATTTTCATCGACTTCATCGATTTGATCGGGATCAAGATATTCATTGGCATAGCGCAGATAAACTTTTTCGCTGACAAATAGATCGAAGAGATCGGGATCAATGTGACCATTCAACCTCATATTACCGAGAATCTGTAAACATTCGCTTAAAGTTTTACCTTTTTTGTAAGGGCGATCCTTAGCACTAAGGGCTTCAAAAATATCCGCAATCCCCATCATCCGCGCAGGCAGAGACATCTGATCGCGGGTTAGTCCCTTCGGATAGCCTTTACCATCCATGCGTTCATGATGACCGCCTGCGTATTCAGGTACACGGCGGAGATTGCGGGGATAGGGCAATTGCTCAAGCATTTCAATCGTAACTACAATATGATCGTTAATGATTTTGCGCTCTTCAGCAGTGAGAGTTCCCCTCGTAATATTCAAGTTATAGACTTCATTTTCAGTTAAGAAATTTGTTTCGACTCCCTCAGGATCGATCCAGCGATAGGTGGCAATTAATTGCAAGCGTTCTTTATATTCATCGCGCATAAATTCACCGCCGATATTGCAGATTTTTAAAAAAGCCTGATCACTAGAATATTGAGCAATTTTTTGTTGGAGATTAGCTTCTAATTCAGGAATAATACTGAGATTCCCAGACTCGATCGCTGCAATTTTTTGGTTGAGAAAATTGATTTCTGCATCCCGTTTCAGCACTTCAAAGCGAGTATTGACTAGGTGAATCCGATCAAAAATTGTTTCCAACTTCGTGGCTTTATCGATCACATGCACAGGAGTCGTCACTTTACCGCAATCGTGTAACAGTCCCGCAATTTTGAGTTCATAGCGCTCATCATCATTTAATTGAAAGCCTTTGAAGATACCATAATCAGCTTTGCACGCAGCATCAGCGATCATCATCGTTAAGGTGGGAACGCGGCGGCAGTGAGCGCCATTATAAGGTGATTTTTTGTCGATCGCCTCAGAGATGAGATTAATAAATGACTCAAATAGTTCGCGGAACTGACCGATTAGTTTGTTATTGGTTAAGGCGATCGCGGCTTGGGATGCTAAGGATTCGGCGATGCGCTGGGAAACCTTAGAAAATTCAATGATTTGATTGCCGTAAAGACTTTTGGCGTTGATTAATTGTAAGACTCCAATCAATTCATTTTCATGATTGAGCATCGGCAGAGTCAAAAATGACTGCGATCGATAGCCTGTTTTGGTATCAAAAGCTCTAGTTCCTGCAAAGTCAAAGCCTTCGGCGGTATAAGCGTCAGGAATATTAATTGTTTTTTTATATAAGGCAGCATGAGCGGCGACCATTGTGTTATTGGGATTGCCCAATTCATCGTAGAGAGGTAAAGGCTCAAAAGAAATTGGTTCCCCTATTTTTGCACCCATCATGATGCCAAGGGAGTCATTCATGATGATTTCAAACTGGAGATGCCTTTTGTCCTCTGTGGCTAAATACAACGTCCCACCATCCGCATTTAAAATCGTTTTTGCCCCCTTCAAAATCATCTCTAGTAATTTAGGCGTGTTTTTTTCGGTTGAGAGTGCTATGCCAATCTCATTCAGCTTTTCGATTAGTTCAAAAGATTCTATTTTGGTGTCGCCGCCTATATCCATAGCTTTTATCCCTATTTTTTATTCCTACTTATCAGCAATATCTTTTTCTAATGTTACGAAGGAATGAACTTGTTAATTTTTCTTGGGTTGATTGGAGTCAATCAATATCTTCGGTAAAGGTGGTAAACCAGTTTTTCCCCAGAATTGTTCAAATTGTTGGGGCTGAGCTAGCCGCCACCCGAACAATAAAATCGTAGCTAAAAATGTTGTTGTCAGACCAAATTTCACAAGACTTATCACAATCTGTCTGTGATTTGGGTTAGAGATTTGAAAACTCCTATTTAAATGTGAAGATTTAGGGTCTTCAGTATTTATTTTGGTATTTAAATTTATGGTGGGTTGAAGCGAGGATTGAAGAATTGTTTGCTCTAGTAGTTCCTGCAAATGTTTCTGTAACTGCTGCACAATCGGCGGCGCTTGATCGGTTCTTGACCATTGTCGGGCGATCGCTGAAGGAATAGCACATAAATTTTTGGAGTTTAGTTTGGCAATGCGATCGCGCAAGGATATTTCATTAGAGATTAAAACCACACATTTCTGGGGATGAGCATTCGCAACACCAACTGCACTTTGAGCAATATTCATCATCAATTTTGCCTTACGACTCAGATTTTGCGTAGTCCTGACTAACAAGTCTGGATG
>JAJAZG010000433.1 GCA_026785865.1 Pseudanabaena sp. CAN_BIN31 | reverse complement strand
TCTCATTCCTGTGCAGTACCTCACAGGCTCCGTCACATGGCGCGATCTAGAGTTACAAGTTACTCCTGCTGTATTAATTCCGCGTCCTGAAACTGAATTAATTATTGATATTGTTAGTGAGAATTGCCAAGATGAGATTTATCAAAATGGAATTTGGGTTGATTTAGGTACGGGTAGCGGTGCGATCGCGATCGCCTTATCACAACTTTTTTCGCAAGCCAAAATCCACGCCATTGATTGCAGTCAAGCTGCGTTAGAAATAGCCAAAAGTAATGCTTTAAAGAATCTGAACCGCGCACTGCGCGATTCAGATTTGGTAAAAATTCAATTTCATCATGGCAATTGGTTTGAGCCATTAGCTAACTTAAATCTAAAGAATAAACTTGCAGGGATAGTCTCTAATCCCCCATATATTCCTAGTCTTGAAGTTTTAAATTTGCAGCCAGAAGTCACAAAACATGAGCCACATCTAGCGCTAGATGGCGGTGCTGATGGACTAGATGCTATTCGCGAATTAATTGCGATCGCGCCAGATTATTTAATGCCATCTGGCTTTTGGATCGTTGAATTAATGTCTGGTCAAGCGGGCATAGTGCGATCGCTATTACAAGCAAATGGCAAATATACCAATATTCAAATTCATCAAGACTATGCAGGAATTGAACGATTTGTATCGGCTCAGGCTAGTTAACGTACTTGTGAGTATACAACATCAGAAATCACAGGGATTTTATCAGCATACTTACCGCGTATACACTCAAATACAGAGTATATAAATGCAGTCGTTATTCCTAAAAAAGTTACGCTGGCGATAATCTGTAGCATAAAAGGAAAGAAAGCAAGTTGTCCTAAAACTACTTCTAGAAGTTGAGTGATTGCGCCAACGAGCGCAACAATAATATCTAATAGTAAGGCTTGCATCGCGTTGAAGCGAACAAAATGATTTACTTTGTAACTTCTAACCACAAAGATAAATACACAAAACCAAGCCACAAAGCGGATAGAGATAAAATCAAGGATGGGAATAGATAGAATTTGATTCAGTTTAAAAACTGGAAAAAATACAAAGAATAAAGGAGGAAATTGAAGAAACAAAAATGCTCCAAATACAACTACTGCGGCGATTGGTAGCAGGTATGGCAGACTAGCATATAACCTATCTAAATAATTAACTGAGGTGCGTCTTGCCATAATTAAAAGGTGTACTAAAGTATATTAAAAAATGTGTCGAGCTTATAAATCGCACTGAACCGAAGCAGCTTGAGAAAGAGTTGGAATATCAGAATATTCTCCCTTGATACTTTGATAAATGGCATAGCCCGCTAATAACATCGTACCGATAAATATTGTATTAGCAATAGTTGAACTGATTATCGATGGCAATGCGTTACTGGATAATTGCTCGATCAGTTGAAAGAAAAGTTGGGCAATAAATAATGCAATTTGCATTAGTAAAGCCTGCATTGTATTAAAACGGATAAAGTGAGGAACACGAGAGTCTTTTACTAGCAAAAAATATAAACCTATAAATAGGAAAAATTCGCCCGTTAAGCCAAGGAAAGGCACTAATGGATACGACAAAACATTGGCATATAACCAAATAAATGGGAGAAAAGGTAATGCGACCAGCGGAAATTGTTGGAATAAGACCGCCCCATATATTACCCCAGCCGACATTGGCAGTAGGTAAGGCAAGCAACTATAAAAGCGATGCAGAGTTATTTCAGATTGCTGCCGATTCATAAAAATTTCCTTCAAGCTTAGAGCCGTTACTGGCATTATAGCGATCACTGCCCCCCTAATTGAGCGATGACATCCTAAAGTTCTCTGTTTTAAAAATGCAAATATTTTGTAGTCATGAAGATTAAGAAATATAACGAAATGTAAACAGATCGATTCCAAATTATTGTATTTATTGACCAAAATCAACCACATCAATGGGTGTTTGGTATTAAATAGGTGGTAGGTATAAATCTTTAATTGCTGAAACTGTTACGTGTTGTAACAATTTCAGCAACAAATCATAAAACAACCAACCGCAATTCATCCAAAATTCAAGACAGTATTTTAAGGAGACTGCATGTTCACTTCTGCTCCACCGATCGCATCACTATCCGACAAAGGGTTAACAGGTAGACGGATCATTCCCGAAAATCTACAGGGTCGGGTCTTAATGAAGTTGGTCTATGTAGTGCTCGAACCTCAGTATCAGAGCGCTATGTCGGCGGCTGTCAAGTCTGTCAACAAAAATAATCCTCATGTGGCGATCGAGGTCAATGGCTATTTAATCGAAGAGTTGCGTAGTCCCGAAAACTATGAAGCTTTTAAAGAAGATATTGCAGTCGCCGATATTTTTATTGCTTCATTAATCTTCATTGACGATTTGGCTACCAAGATTGCTTTAGCAGTTGCACCCCATCGCGATCGCCTTGCCGCTTGCGTAGTATTCCCCTCCATGCCTGAAGTAATGCGCCTCAATAAAATGGGCAGCTTCACCATGGAAAATCTGGGGCAGTCCAAAAGTGCGATCGCGCAATTTATGCGTAAGCGCAAAGAAAAATCGGGCAGTTCTTTCCAAGACAGTATGCTCAAGGTCTTGCAAACTTTGCCAAAGATTTTGAAATACATGCCCATGGACAAGGCGCAGGACGCTCGCAACTTTATGTTGAGCTTCCAATATTGGTTGGGTGGATCTACCGAAAACCTTGAGAATTTCTTGTTGATGTTGGCGCAAAATTATTTGCCAGCAGTTAAGGAGAGGGCGAAGGAAAATGGGACTGGAAAAATCCAGATTAAAGAGCCTGTCACCTACTTAGATATGGGGCTATGGCATCCGCTCGCACCAAAGATGTTCGAGAATACCACCGATTATTTGGCTTGGTTTAATGCCCGCACCGATATTCCTGATGACATGAAAGATCCACTCGCGCCATGCGTGGGTTTATTGATGGCACGGACGCACCTTGTCACGGGCGATGATGCTCACTATGTGGCGATGGTTCAAGAATTGGAATCTTTGGGCGCAAGGGTAATCTCTATATTCAACGGGGGCTTAGATTTCTCGAAAGCAGTTGAAGAATATTTTTACGATCCTCAGCAAAAAGATCGGGCGATCGTCGATAGCGTAGTCTCGCTCACAGGTTTTGCCTTAGTTGGCGGGCCAGCTAAGCAAGATCACCCCAAAGCGATCGAAGCCCTCGAAAAGCTGAATCGTCCTTACATGGTAGCGCTTCCACTCGTATTCCAAACTACCGAAGAATGGCAAGATAGCGATCTTGGTTTGCATCCTGTTCAAGTTGCTTTGCAAGTGGCGCTTCCAGAACTTGATGGTGGACTCGATCCAATTGTGATGTCAGGGCGTGATAGTGCGACGGGTCGTTCTCATGCGATCGGCGATCGCTTAGAAACGATCGCAAACCGTGCGATCAAATGGGCAAATCTCCGCCGCAAGCCACGTCATGAGAAAAAACTCGCAATCACCATTTTCAGTTTTCCTCCTGACAAAGGCAACATCGGCACGGCTGCTTATTTGGATGTTTTCTCTTCCATTCATAAAGTTGTCGGAGCACTTCAGAACAATGGCTACGATGTTGAGGGCTTGCCCAAAACATCCCATGAAATGATGTCAGATATTCTGCACAACCCTGAAGCAATGGTTGGCAGTCCTGAACTCAATGTTGGCTATCGAATGTCCGTTAAGGAATACGAAGAAAATACTCCCTACGTCGATCGCATTATCGAGCAATGGGGAGCCGCTCCCGGTCATCTCAACTCCGATGGACAGAACCTGCTCATTTACGGTAAGCAATACGGAAATATCTTCGTAGGCGTACAACCCACCTTTGGTTATGAAGGCGACCCCATGCGCTTGCTGTTTAGCAAATCTGCATCACCCCACCACGGATTTGTCGCTTACTACACCTACCTCAATCACATTTGGAAAGCCGACGCAGTACTCCACTTTGGTACTCACGGCTCAATGGAATTCATGCCAGGCAAGCAAGTCGGCATGTCAGGCGAATGTTTCCCTGATAGCTTGATTGGTTCTTTGCCAAACATCTATTATTACGCCGTCAACAATCCATCGGAAGCCACGATCGCAAAACGTCGCGGTTATGCCACGATCATCAGCTACATCACCCCTGCTCCTGAAAATGCTGGCTTGAGCCGTAATTTGCAAGAACTGAGTGAATTGATTGCATCTTATAAGGATATGCGTACAGGCAGTCGCGGCATTCAAATCACGAATACGATCATGGATAAAGTGCGCCTAGTCAATCTGGATAAAGATGTACAACTTCCAGACAAAGACGCGAAAGTCATGGATATGGAAGAACGCGATAACGTGATCGGTCAGGTTTACAACAAGCTGATGGAAATCGAATCGCGAGTTCTGCCCTGTGGTCTGCACGTTGTCGGTGAACCTCCTAAAGTCGAAGATGTCACCGATGTCTTGACCAGTATCGCCAGTTTTGATCGCCCCGAAGACAAGATGAAGTCTTTGCTTCGCACCATGTGTGAATGTATCGGACGTGATATCGAACTGCTTTACAAGTCTAGCGACAAAGGCATTTACGCCGATGTCGAACTTCTAGCGACCATTCGCGCTGTGGCAAATAAAGCCGTTGGCGCATTGGTCAAAGCCAAAGCTGATGACGACGGTAAAGTTTCTAAGCTCTCCGTTCTCAACTTCTTCAGAATGGGTAAAGTCGAACCTTGGATCGAAGTATTCCAAGAAGCTGGTTATGCCAACATCAATAAAGATGAAATCAAGCCTCTATTTGAATTTTTAGAGTTCTGCCTCAAACAAATCGTTGCTGACAACGAACTTGGTGGACTGATTAAAGCCCTTGAAGGTGACTATATTCTGCCTAGCCCTGGTGGTGACCCAATCCGTAATCCCTTGGTATTACCGACTGGCAAGAATATGCACGCTCTCGATCCGAATTCGATTCCCACCAGTGCGGCGGTGAAAGCTGCGGAAGTCGTAGTTGAGCGCCTCCTAGAGCGTCAACGTAGTGACAACAATGGAGTCTATCCCGAAACGATCGCCGTCGTCCTTTGGGGAACCGATAACATCAAGACCTACGGCGAATCCCTCGCTCAAGTCCTCTGCATGATCGGCGTGAAGCCTATGCCCGATGCACTCGGTCGGATCAATCGTTTGGAGCTAACTCCTCTTGAACAATTGGGTAGACCTCGCGTTGATGTAGTCGTTAACTGCTCAGGCGTATTCCGTGATTTGTTTGTTAATCAAATGGACTTAATTGATCGCGCCGTGAGAATGGCAGCCGAAGCCGATGAACCTTTAGAAATGAACTTTGTGAGAAAACATGCGATCGCGCAAGCCGAAGAGTTTGGCTTAACCATCAATCAAGCCGCCACCCGCGTCTTCAGTAACTC
>JAJAZG010000432.1 GCA_026785865.1 Pseudanabaena sp. CAN_BIN31 | reverse complement strand
GTGCGATCGCTGCCGATTGATGTTTTAGAGGCGCTCGGTGAGGCTCTTCTGGACTTTAGAGGCATAGAGGATCTTGAGGTTTGGCTGCAAGAAAATGTTAGTCATTAAGCATGGTTTAATTGCGATCGCAAATTTTGCTAAGATCACACAAACTAAGTTAGCAGGTCAAAGCTATGGTTAACCTTTCATATCTCCAAGACCAGATTTTGCCCACTGCCGAACAATTGCCATCCTCTGACGAGACTCCTGTGGACAATCAACTCCAAAATGACATTCCCAATCTATTGCTCAGTCTGCTGGCAACAATCTGGGCTGAGCGCGGTAATTGGTATTTTGGTGTGGATATGGCTGTCTACTATAATCCTGACGAGGACGCGATTGTTCCTGATGGTTTTTTATCAATAGGGGTGCAACGAGACAATGGAACGAGAGGTAGGCTGAGCTATGTAATCTGGGCTGAGAAAGTAACGCCGATGTTGGCTCTAGAAGTTATCTCTGAGCACTATAACAGTGAATATGAAGATAAGCTTGCAGATTATCAGAGTTTGGGAATCTTGTATTATGCGATTTACAATCCATTTAGCGGTAGGCGCGGGCGTTATAAACTTAGACAAAAGTTGGAGATCTACAAGCTGGTCAAGGGCAAATATAAGCTAGTCAATGGTGATGGTAACTGGACATGGCTGCCTGAGCTTGGCTTAGGTTTGGGCTGTGAAGAGGGCGAGCATATTGGCTGGGTGCGCGAGTGGCTCTATTGGTATGACAGTGATGGGGTGAGGTATGCCACTGATGCAGAGATGGCAGTCCAAGAACGTCAAGAAAAGTTGGCTGAACGTCAAGAAAAGTTGGCTGAGCGTCAAGAAAAGCTGGCTGAACGTCAGCAAAGGGAAAAACTGGAGGCATATTTGCGATCGCAAGGCATCGATCCCGATCAAATTTAATAAGATGACAAGCATGGCAAGGAGAAAAAACAATGGTTGCTTCGTTAAAAACTACCAGCAAAGAACTTATAGATCTTTATGAATCAGACTATTCGCTTTGGGTGTTGGAGACAGTCAAGCATTTGCAAAATAGAGATTTTCAATCCCTTGACTTAGAAAATTTAATTGAGGAGGTTGGGGATTTGAGTCGGCGCGATCAAAAGAAGCTCAAAAGTTTGTTAAAGAGATTATTTGAGCATTTGCTAAAGCTGAAATATTGGCAGTCTGAAGTTGTCAGAAATCAGGCGCATTGGAAAGGAGAAATCCTTAATTTTCGTCAACAAATCAGAGATGAGTTACAAGACAGTCCTAGCTTAAGACCATTTCTAAAGCAAATATTTGATGATTGTTATGAAGATGCAAGGAAGATTGTTTCTATCAGAGCAAATCTAACATTGGATATTTTCCCTGACAATGCGATCGCAAGTCTTGAGCAGATTCTAGACGAAGATTGGTTACCTTAATGAGAACTGACAAACTTTTTTATCAAATCTTTTTATCTCAATCTGCACTGATTTCAGATCTACTGCCCGATATACCTGCAAATTGTGAGTTTGAGTATAGTGCGCCTGTGGTTAAAGAGATAGAATTACGACTGGATGGATGCTTACGCCAATTTCTGAGGATCTGGAGTTGCCATTGGTGTTCATCGAAGCGCAAATGCAGAGTGATGCAGACTTTTATGGTCGTTTCTTTGCGGGGATATTCCTATACTTGCGACAGTATAAAATCGCGAGACCGTGGCGTGGATTATTGATTTTGCGCCGCCGTAGCCAAGATCTAGGATATAACTCGCCATATCAGATTTTGTTGGATGCATGGGTGCAAAGACTTTATTTAGAGAATCTTATTCCTCTTACTGATTTGAGTCCAAATCTAGCTCTGTTAAGGCTTTTGGTGATTCCAGATCGAGAAGCTAGTGGGGCGGCTCAGTCAATCTTGAGCAGTAGTGAGACAGAGTTAGAATTTCGGCGACTACTGGAGTTGGTCGAGGCTATACTGATAAATAAATTCCCACGATTGAGTATTGAAGAGGTAAGGCAAATGTTGGATCTTAAAGAAGCTGATAGCACTCAGACTCGTTATTATCAAGAAGTGTTGCAAATTGGCAAGCAGGAAGGGCGGCAAGAAGGGCGGCAGGAAATGCTGCGACAAGAAATTGCTCTGATATTGAGGCTGCTTACGCGGCGCTGTGGTGAACTTGCGATCGCAAAACAAGAACAGGTGCGATCGCTACCGATTGATGTTTTAGAGTCTCTCGGTGAAGCGCTTCTGGACTTTAGAGGCATAGAGGATCTTGAGGTTTGGCTGCAAGAAAATGTTAGTCATTAAGCGTGGTTTAATTGCGATCGCAAGGCATCGATCCCGATCTGATTTAGTATTTTGAGATTGTTCTGTAAGCTACATTCAAGAAATAGAACTTCAGTTTCTTAGTCTATCACTACCCGATCAAGCAGCGATCGTCCAGAGTCTGACTAAAACTCTGAGAATGAAAGGCAAGGGGATCACTAAAACTGCTGGTGTCTGTGGTGGATCGGCTTGCATTGCGGGAACAAGAATAGCAGTTTGGTTATTGGTGGAAGCTCAACAGATGGGTATTACTGAAGCTCAGTTATTACAAGACTATCCTCACATTACCGCAGCCGATTTGGTCAATGCTTGGGCTTATTCTATTGCATATCCTCAAGAAATTGCTAGAGAGATTCTTGCAAATAATGAGGGGGGCTAGCCAATGGCTCGACTGTATGCTGATGAGCAGTTTCCAAAAGCAGGGTATTGGTCAGTCAAATTGGGACAGCGCTGTAAAACGTTGATTTGTATGGTTTTGCAGTTAAATTGCGGATAAGGGCTAAAACCATTATAGAATGTGGCTTATATCTCCATATCCCGAATTGTCAAACCAATGCATTAACCTGTAAATTCAAATCTTATCTTTTTGTAATATAACCGATAGATTAGTATCATCAACTTCAACATCCTTAGAATACAATTATGATTATCTCAACACCTTCTAAATTTTTACTGGAGACATCTCCCACACCTATCTACCAAAGAATCATAAATGCGATCAAGAATGCATTATTAGAACTTGGTCACACAATAGTCACTATTGACCATACAGAGATTCGAGCTATAAATGAATATTTTTTGATTATTAAGAAAGAATCTCCAGATTTCTTATTATTAACCAACCCTTGTTCTGTATTAGCAAGTTATTCAGAAGAGTTGGATAAATTTATGTTTGAGAACATAGATATTCCAATCATATTTATTCATCATGACAATATTTTCAGCAATTTATATAATTTCAAGATAATCCAAAAGAAACTAACATCTTTCTATCGCATAAGAGAGAGATGTTGGCATTTTTGTCTTGAGTATGATAATTTTCTGGATTTGAGAAGCTTAGGAATTAACAACACTTTTTCTATCCCTCACGCCTCAGAATTCACAAAATCATCGCCAATAATAAAATATGAATATGAAGTATCTTTTTTAGGTCATGTACTCCCCAATTTATCTTTAACAATTGGAGGACATCCTTTTTCTCATCTATTGCAATCTCATATATGGCAACGCATTGTTGCTTTAGATACTCGCTTATCACCATATGCCAATGAATTTGCTACTAATCAATTAAGCGGGTCGAATAAAACCATAGACTTTCTAAGTCTTAAGTACTTCTACATTTCCTTGTTACATATACAGTCTCAAGGATTTAGGGGGGAGATCCTTGAGAGGATTGACAAAGGAAATGTGAGTATTATAGGTGGGGACACTGCTTATATTCACGGATCAGATCGTAATCTAGTAATTAACAAAGAAAATATTAAATATTATTCCCCTAAACATTCTGACAATCACGTTCAACAAATTTATCAAAACTCACAGATCAATTTAAATATCACCTCGCTTCAGTTTGATGATGCGGTGATTAACAGAGTGATTGACGTTGCTGCTGTTGGAGGTTTTGTACTCACCGATTGGCGGTCAGGTTTAGAAGTTCTAACTGGGGTTCACCGAGAAATTTCCTATAAATCCATTGAAGAATTAAATGAAAAGATTGCCTACTATTTGCATCCAAATCATCAACAAGAGCGTCTAGATATTGCGGAAGCATTACATCAAGATATTCGTCAGAAATGTAACTATTTAACTATAGTAGAAGGTATGATTTCTCAAATTAATACATCAATAAAAGATATGTCTGATCCTCTTCGTATTGATCTAGGTTGTGGAATTTGGAAACCCGAAGGATTTATTGGTGTTGATATTTCCCCTAGTCCTAATGTTGATGTTGTTGCTAACTTAAATAGGCGATTCCCCTTTAGTGATAACAGTGCAGAGATTATTCGCGCCCATGATGTGATTGAGCATCTGGATAATAGAATCCATACAATGAACGAACTATGGCGCATATCTAAGCCAGATGCATTAATTGATATTCGAGTTCCTTCTACAGATGGCAGAGGTGCTTTTCAAGATCCCACCCATGTCAGTTTTTGGAACATCAATTCTTTTCTTTACTATTGTGTTGAGTATCCAGCATATCTAAAACTTTGCCGTAGTTATGGCTTTAAAGGAGATTTTAGTGTTGTTAGTCTGACGGAAGAGTTATCAGGGGATAATGTAATTCATATTAATGCTTTGTTGAAAGCAGTTAAAGACACAAAGCCCGAATATCAGATGTATTTGGATGCTCTCAGGGATATCAACTTAGTTTTATTTCCTGATTGGCAAAAGTCAGAAGAAGAAATTGCTAACTACTTATATAGCTACCTTGAGTTGATCTTGAAGCATCCCGAAAAAAAATCAATGACTATTTTCGTAGCATTTAATGGTTTAGATAATGAAGAATTTAATTCATGGCTGGTGGATATTATACTCAGCTTAATTATTGAAAAAGATATCGATGTTAGCGATGGCGAACCTAATTTTATTACTGTTCAAATTAATGACAATCGTTGCTGGGAAAATATTTCAACCTATATTTCTGGCGTATTGCCCGTTCAATTTTCAGATTTAACTAAACTATCTACTTATTTTCCCAATATAGACATACTAACAGCACATAATTTATTAGATAAGAGATGGCTTGATTAGTTGTCAAACAAAAACTAAATTTTGTAACAGACAATACATATCTTCCGCCAGTTTTTTAGGATTCCATAATGGAGCTAGATTGTCGGTTTGTTTAGACTGAATTAGTTTTTCTTTAATTAAGAATCTGAGATTTGAGTCATTACCTAATCTAACTCCCCATTCTATGTATTCTTTCCAATTATGTGCAATGCCTTCACTTATGCTAATAGACTGCAAAAATGAATATCCCATTCTTGCAAATGACTGTTCACCGCATCTTGTTACCACTGGCAAGTTAAACCATAATGCTTCAAGATTATGAGTTCCGCCATTGTAAGAGTAGGTATCTAAAAATACATCTGCTAGACCATAAAACGCTCTATGCTCTTCCTCTTTTTTTGCGGATGGAATAAATTTGATGCGATCGCCAGCATCGCCAATATAATCCACCTCTTGGCGATTTTCAATGTCAAATATTTTCCAGTCTGGATGTGACTCAGTTCCGCCAATATGTAGTTTTATTTGAATTTTCTCTCAGTTTTAAGCTTGCACATAAATTTCCCACATCTGTTCATAAGCAGATTCCATATCACGAGTAAACTGCTCGGCATTCCATAAAGGGGCGGTTTTGCGAGATTCTTTGAGCTTCCAAAATACTTGCTTGCGTAAATTCTCATCAGTGCCTAGTCGGATTCCCCAGTCTACATATTCTTGATCGCTCCAAGCAATACCTTCGCTAATTCCTGCATTAACCATCATGGTGTAACTGTTACGAGCCGCAAATTGCTCGCCAACTCTAGTGACAAGCGGAATACACATCCACAGGGTTTCCATCGTTGTCGTTGCGCCATTGTAGGGATAGGTATCTAAAACCACATCAGCGATCGCAAGGTTAGCACGATGTTCTGCTTCATTGCTAACCCTTGGCAAAAATTTGAGGCGATCGCTACTTATTCCTTCTGATTCGGCAATTTCTGTAAATAAGTTCTTAATACCTTCTTGATCGGATAACCCTTTGATTAATAGATAACTATTAGGTACAGCTTTAATAATCTTGATTTGTAATCTGATCGTTTCAGGGTGTCGTTTAGATCCTGATTGAGAACTAAGATAAACGATCGCATCATTAGGGATATTAAACTGACTACGATGAATAGTTGGGAAAAGCACTTCAAAGCTATCAACCGCAATGTAAGTATTTGGTAAACGCCAAATTTTTTCTGAGTAATACTCTTGAGCGTTCTCTGGCAATACATAGGGGTCAGCAATGAAGTAATCGATCGCAGGTAGCCCCGAAGCGTCAAGCCCTAACCAAGTGATTTGTATAGGTGCGGGTTTTAGTGCCATAACTAGACAAGACAAATCTATCGTAATGCTGTCTAGATCAATGAGAATATCAATCTGATCATCTTTGATTTGGTTAATAATCTCGGTTACATCATGTCCTAACTTATAGAACTTATCGCAATGACTGGCAATAAAATTGCTCACGCTATCGAGATAATTAGGATTATCAAGTAAAGAATAAGCATAGATCTCAAATTTTTCGCGGTCATGATGTTTGAATATCCATCTACTTAACCAACCAACAGAATGTTTACGAAAACAGTAAGATAAGTAGCCGATCTTTAATTTCTTTTCTTTGATGTCTTCTTTGATATTTTCTTTGATATTGTTTCTGGTTAAATCTTTTAAAAGTTGAAGATAGAGTTTTTGTAGGTTGTTTTGACAAATTTTAAATAGCTGGTTTTGTAAAATACGACCTTTAGCTGGAGCATCATTGATGTAAGAGAAAAAGCTCGTAGCAGAGAATAGACGACACGCTTCATTAGAATCAAGACTAGTGGGATTCGTTTGAATCAGAGTCCGAATTAATTCTATTTGTCTATCTGCTAAGGCAAAAATCTCTTGCCATTGGCATCCTTCTGCAAGTAAAGAATTTAGGATAAGATAGGTCGCAAAAATTTGATTAGGTAGATCTTGAGCTAATTCGAGATACTTCTTCCCTATCTCTATACATTCATTATGGCGTAAATTGAGAGAATAAAATCGAGCTAACTCAATCAACAATACTATGTCATGTTCTAAATTGATTCCTACGGATGCTTCGAGAATAGCGATCGCCATGTCTTGTCTATGAGCATTTAGCGCGAATTCTCTAGAGATACTGCGGATAAACTCGACAAATTCATTGATGCTAGATTCACTTTCATCAAGAGTCATCCACCAAGTTATTTGAGCATCCTCTAGTTGACCTTGAAACAATAAGCACAAACCTAGATAATAATAGTGAGACCTGATATCTGGCTCTAGCTCGATCAGTTCTTCATATAGCAGTGATGCTTCTTCGTATCTGCCTTCATTAAAAATTTCTTCAGCTTTGTTCATTATAAATTTCCCACATTTGTTTATAGGCGTTTTCCATTTCTTTGGCAAACTGTCTGCCATCCCAGAGAGGTGAAGTCTGACGCGATTGACGTAGCTTCCAAGCCACATCTCGTCTTAGAGATTCATCAGTCCCAAACCTGACACCCCATTCTATATACTCATCGACATTCCAAGCAATTCCTTCGGTGACACCAACATTCATCATCATCGTATAGCTATTACGAGCCGCAAACTGTTCGCCAACCTGTGTCACCATCGGAATCCCCATCCATAGCGTTTCCATAGTTGTCGTTGCACCGTTATAAGGATATGTGTCTAATACCACATCTACAATCGCCATATTAGCGCGATGTTCAGATTCAAAACTAGCATAGGGTAGAAATATTAAACGCTCCTTTTCAAGCCCTTCCGATTCGGCGATTTCATAAAAGAATTTCTGCATATAATTCTCATCTGCTAAGCCTTTGATCAGAAAGTAGCTATTCGGTACTTGGCGAATAATTTGCATCTGGGCTTTTACTATATCAGGATGACGCTTATAACTTCTTTGCGAACAAAAATAAATAATTGCGTCATCAGGGATACCAAGATCGCATCGACGCAAGGTTATTGTCGAACATTCAAAACCATCAGTGGCGATATAAGTATGTGGTAATCGCCAGATTTTTTCTGAATAGTATTCCTGAGCATTTTCAGGTAAAACGTATGGATCGGCTATGTAGTAGTCAATCGTTGGTAGTCCTGAAGCATCCCACCCCAACCAGCTAACTTGTATAGGTGCTGGCTTAGTCGCTAGCACTCCCAGACAAACTGTGGAGGTTAAAGACTCCATGTCAACTAATATATCAATTTCGTCGCGATTGATTTGTTCGGCAAGTAAAACTGAGCTGCTGCTGAAATACTCAACACCCTGCCTGAAGACAAAGTTCATTCTACTGATATACCACTCTTCTAAAAAATCCGCACCTTGTGTGTATTCAGGAAAATAGCCATAGATCTCAAAGGATTCGCGATCAAAATGTTGGAATAGAGAACGGGCTAGCCATCCAACTGAATGTCTTCTCAAGCTAGTTGCTAGATATCCAATTCTAATCTTGCGATTTTTACTGTTCTTTCTTCTAGCTATATGTTTTGATTGGAACGATTGGATTAGATCAGAGAATGAAGACTGTAAATTAGAACAAAATAAATGGAGTGTCTGATTTTGAATGACACGATTAGTCTGGGGTATATCGTCAAAGTAAGGGGCGAAAAATGGGGTGACTGATATAAAAGAGATGTCATAATTGGGAGGAAATTCAATATATTGAGCAATAATTTGGGACTGTAGGAGTCGAAGTTCTCTAAAATTTATTTCTAATTCTTGCCAGTCTCCCCCTCTTTCCATCAGTACATATAGTAGTCCGTAAGTAGAAGCAGTTTTTTGAAATATATTTTGTGAAAACTCAAGGACTATCTCACTGGCAATTTGAACAGCTTTATCATATTCACGGTTACGCAAATGAAGTGCCACTAAAAATGGTAATGTATCGCATCTATTATTAGGATAGAGATTCAAGAACGCATCAATAATTTTGAGACTTATATCGCTAGGATACTTTGATGCAACACAAATTAGTGATTGTATCAAAGTATCCTTATTTTGAAAGTAAGGCAAACAAAAAGATATTAACTCTAAACAGCGTTCCAGTAGTAGTGCTTCTCTGGCAATATAACTTCCAACGTATATAACCAAAAAGCTTAACAGGTCATCATCATTAGGCTCAGTAATCTTAACAAAACCTAATTCTATGAGAAGTTCTAAATTAAAATTTTCAACATATAGAGATAGAATACAGATTTTTGCTAGATTATCGAATTTATTAGGTAGTATTTGCCTTATATATTGACGCATATTCCAAGCAGTTTGATATTCTTTGAATCCTGCTTGTCGCGAAGCTTCCTGTTCTAAGATTTCAGCAAGTTCTTTAATGTATAAGTCGGTAAAGCTTGATCTCTCTAAGACTAAATCCCATACATTTTTTGATTCTTCTTCTTTTTTTTGTAATAAGAGCGCTAAACTTAGATAAAAATAATTAATTTCAAGATTTGGATCTAACTCAATAGCTTTTTCATAAAAGCTAGAAACTAGAGCATGATCGTTATGCAATAACAGTTCTTCCCATTTCGTGGTCATACAAAAACATCTCTAATTTACTACCTTTAGCAAGAAGCACTCCCTTGATTTAAAGAGAATGCTTCTTGTTTTTTATCTGATCGCTTGCAGTTGAAGAAAGTTGCTAACGCAGGAACTTTCACAAGAATACTACTGAATAGAATTGAAGTTTGTTGCGTTAACACCTGTACTACAAACTGGGGCAGCGTTAGTAGAAAGCGACATGTAAGTGGTGCCAGTAGTACCAGCAAGAGTACCAGCAATCGTGGTGCTGTTAAGCCCTACACCAAGTTGTGTAATTTGTTGCTCACAAACTGTACCTAGTGCAGTCGCATCTCCACCAACAATTGCGGTAACCCTAGCAACTACCCCAATATAACTTTTGTTTGAAGGTGCTGATGTCGATTGCACCATTGTGTCAGCATTAGTAGTATTAATCGCGCCAGATGTACCACCCTGTCCATTAAGACCAGCAATTCCGTAAGCCATGGCATTGTAAACGGCGACACTCCCAATATTAAGACTCGCACTACCAGTTCCATAGGCATAGTTTGCTGTGGTACCAGCGATGCCAAGACCAAGTGTCAGTAAGTTAGGCGAGAAAAGTTGCTTTTCCAATAGATATGCCTGTTGGCTACGATTAATGGAACCAACATAGGTTTTGGCTTCAGATTGACGAGCCTTTGCAGCCTGGTTGAGGAAAGAGGGAAGCGCGATGGCGGCCAAGATACCGATGATGATGATAACAACGAGAAGTTCGATCAGGGTGAAGCCCTTTTCGCCATTCTTCTTGTTGAGCATGTGCTGGATCAGCTTGGTCTTAAATTCAGATTTCATAATTCTTTAATCCCGTGTGTGTCAAGAAAGTTAACTTGTGGGGGTTGTCATAGTAACTTACCCATGATCGAACAGGATGATATCACCCATAGGAAAAAATATTTCTTATTTATTTTCATGGCAGGAAAAAGGCATTGGGGCATTTCATCGTTTGAGCGCTAAAGTCTACTGAGCCAGGAGTGATTGAAGTGCTTGAAGAATTGGCTATACAAAAAATTGTGTCTATTTTTACAGCCCCTGGTATGCCAACAACGCCAACAAAAGCATTGAGGGTAATGGTGTTTGATAAAGGCTGTGCAGCAAGGGTTACAATTTGGTTTAATTGGACTGGAGTAGCGTTTCCATCAACATCGCCTGCAAGCACAGCATAGGTATAACTAGCAGATGATTCACTTGCACCCAGCCGACCCACATTATCAGCAAATATCTGTTTTTCTAGATAATAAGCTTGTTGGAGCCGACTCATTGTGCCAATGTAAGATTTCGCCTCGGCAAATCGTGCCTTGTTGGCTTGGTTGAGAAATGAGGGCAGGGCGATCGCCGCCAAAATACCAATAATAATAATCACCACTAATAACTCGATCAGCGTGAAGCCCTGAATGTGAAGTTTTTGAGATTTACTGAAACTGCGATCGCGTAGCTTAAAAGTTATTAGACTTAGCCACAAATTTTTTTCTAAAAACATATCTTTCATCGATCGCCTCCGCGCATTCTTAAACTGTATTCCTCCCTGCAAAATTAACTTACCCAACTCTCAAAGATTTTCTAACTTCCAGCGTCATCGATAAGTCCGAGCCTCAACAGCTTCTTGGCTAAAGCATAAACATCTTGCTTGCTACCATCTTTGCGAATCCCCAGAGCCACAACTGTTACAGTAACTAGGTTTTGTTCAATGGTATAGATAATTCGATATCTTTGTCCAACTGCACGCACACTATAAAAGCCATCCAATTCACCCAATAATGGCTTGCCCTGCAACTCAGGAGACTCTTTTAGTTTGTCAATGCGATCGCTAATTTTTTGACGAATACGGCGATCGCTGATTTCTTGCAATAACTTAAACGCTGTTGGTTGAATGACAATGCGATAGATCATAGAGCTAAGTCTAGTTTGACCGATTCCCAATCTAGCCCCTGTCCCGACTTAGCTTCTTCATTACCTTGACGCAAGTTTTTCATCAGATTTGCATCGCCCAAAATCTCTAAAGTTTCGAGTATCGCTTCATAATGTTGCCATGTCATCACTGCCAAAACAGGCTTGCCTCTGCGAGTAATGGCAAGCGTACTTCCTGATTGAGTCAGTTTTTCGGGTAACGAAGTTAGCTCATGGCGAGCCTCAGTGATAGGAATGTCGTAGAGCATTTGTGTAGATTCCATCTGTACACCTAAATTTTATCCTGCAAAATCCACGTCTTCATAATATTTTCCCAGATATTTGAAAAGGGCGCATAGCGCCCCACTGTTAATTTATCGGTTAATTCATCGATTTTCGAGCGAGGCTAACAGCCTTGACAAAACTATAAACACCCACAGGTAAGCTGATTAGCAAAATCGTCCAAGTCAGAGCAAACCCAAAATCGGGTGCGCCGTAGGATATTTCGTAGATGCAACCAACAAAGGCGATCGCTGCAAGGATGGAAATAAGCAAGATTAATTGGGCTTTTATATAATCGGGTGACATAGATTAGTATATTTAAATTAAGGGTAAGCGGCGCATTGCGCCGCTTACCCTATATATTCGCATATTGATTGACTCGTGATGGACAGCAGATATACCCCCCAGCAGATCGAATCCAAATGGCAAGAAATTTGGGCTAAGAATCAAGCCGACAAAGTAAATAATGACGCAATTAGCGCGGCGAATGGCGATCGCAAACAGAAATTCTATGCCCTGTCGATGTTTCCCTACCCATCGGGCGATCTGCATATGGGTCATGTCCGCAACTACACGATCACCGATGTAATTGCCAGATTTAAGCGGATGCAAGGCTATGAAGTATTGCATCCAATGGGTTGGGATGCTTTCGGGTTGCCTGCGGAAAATGCGGCGATTGATCGCAATACCCATCCCGCCAAATGGACTTATGCGAATATCGAAAATATGCGATCGCAGCTTAAACAAGTCGGTTTGTCCTACGACTGGGATCGTGAGCTTGCCACCTGTTCGCCTGATTATTACAAATGGACGCAATGGATATTTTTGCAACTTCTGGAAGCGGGGCTTGCCTATCAAAAAGAAGCCAAGGTGAATTGGGACCCGATCGATCAGACCGTAATTGCTAATGAGCAGGTCGATAACGAGGGGCGATCGTGGCGATCGGGCGCATTGGTTGAAAAGCGTAAATTGCGTCAGTGGTTTTTCAAAATTACCGACTATGCCGAACAGCTTTTGCAAGATTTGGACAAGCTCAAGGACTGGCCCTCTAGTGTCAAAATCATGCAAGCCAACTGGATCGGTAAATCTACTGGCGCAGAGCTAAGTTTTGCGATCGTCGGTAATGATCAAAAGATTACAGTTTTCACAACTCGCCCCGATACAGTTTACGGAGTGAGTTATGTCGTCCTTGCTCCCGAACATCCTTTAGTCGAGACTTTGACCAGTCCTGCTCAAAAAGAAGCTGTTAATGCTTTTATCGAAGAAGTCAAAAATCTTAGTGAAATCGATCGCACATCTGACGATCGCCCCAAACGCGGCGTAGCGATCGGCGCAAATGTCGTCAATCCCTTTACAGGTAAAGAAGTCCCGATCTGGATTGCTGATTATGTCCTGTTTGAATACGGCACAGGCGCAGTTATGGGCGTGCCTGCCCACGACACTCGCGATTTTGCCTTTGCTAAGCAATACGATTTACCGATCCAAACCGTAATTGTTTCTAACTCCCCTCAGGGAGAGGGGCAGGGGGTGCGGGAATCTGCTTACACCGAAGCGGGAATCATAACCAACTCAGGTGAATTTGATGGCTTGGACTCAGTAACAGCCAAAACCAAAATCATTGAACTTGCCGAAGCGAATCAATGGGGAACTGCCAAAATCACCTATCGCTTGCGTGATTGGCTAATTTCGCGCCAAAGATATTGGGGCTGCCCGATCCCTGTCATTCATTGTCCTAACTGCGGGATCGTACCAGTCCCGCAATCCGATTTACCGATCGCCTTACCCGAAGATGTAGAACTAACAGGGCGCGGCGCATCACCGTTAGCGCAATTAGAATCTTGGGTAAATGTGCCATGTCCTAAATGTGGCACTGCGGCTAAGCGCGAAACCGACACGATGGATACCTTCATCGATTCCTCTTGGTATTTCTTGCGATTCACCGATGCCAAGAATAGTTCGGAAATATGCGATCGCGACGCGGTAAATAACTGGATGCCTGTCGATCAATATGTTGGTGGTGTCGAACACGCGATTTTACATTTACTTTATTCGCGCTTTTTTACTAAAGTTTTACGCGATCGCGGCTTGCTTAATTTTGATGAACCATTTACAAGATTGCTGACACAGGGCATGGTGCAGGGATTGTCTTACATGAATCCTAATAAAAGTGGTAAGGACAAATGGATTCCTTCGGCACAGGTCAATCCTCAAGATCCCAAAG
>JAJAZG010000431.1 GCA_026785865.1 Pseudanabaena sp. CAN_BIN31 | reverse complement strand
TTTGTTGTCTAGCTTTTTTGGAACATACGCTCTATTAGTTTTCTTTGCTCAAACATGGTGGCAGGTGGTTCCGTTATGTATTATGCTCGGTGCGATCACGGCTGGCATTGGCTTCAGTGTGCAGCATGATGGCGCTCATCGCGCATATTCTGATTCACAATGGGTAAATAAACTCATGGCGATGAGTATCGATTTGATCGGCTCTAGTTCTTATATGTGGAATTTGAGACACAATATATTTCACCATACGTTTGTGAATGTGGCTGACTATGATATGGATTTAGAAGTAGGATCTTTAGCGAGGCTTTCTCCTTCCCATCCACTCCTTCCTATCCATCGTTGGCAGCATTATTATATGTGGCCCATGTATGGTTTTATGACGCTCAAGTGGCAGGTATATGATGATTTTCATTGCTTAATCACAGGCAAAATTGGCGTTCGCACCTATTCGCGCCCAAAGGTTAGCAATCTCGCCATATTTTTTGGTGGGAAACTAATCTTTTTTACACTCGCTTTTGCAATCCCTTTATGCTTCCATTCGATCTGGCAAGTTCTTGCTAGCTACGGATTAGCTTCTTTGGTTTTAGGAGTGGTACTTGGGATTGTATTCCAATTAGCACATTCGGTTGAAGAAGCCGATTTTCCGATCGCGGAAAACTACATGCTTGAGAATGATTGGGCAATCCATCAAATCGAGACAACGGCGAACTTTTCTCGAAATAATCCTTATATAACATGGCTAATCGGTGGATTGAACTTCCAAATCGAGCATCATTTATTCCCCAATATTTGTCATATTAATTATCCTATAATTTCCGAAATAGTTGAGCAAACTTGTCAGGAGTACGGTGTGAGATACAACCAGCACAGTTCGCTCTGGGCAGGATTTCAGTCGCATTTCCGTTGGCTGCGTCGCATGGGTACTGCTTAAGAAAAAGAAGGAGCGCTAAGCGCTCCTTCTTTTTTAGGTTTTGTTTAATAACTATCAGTTTTGCTAACAGTGGTATTAATTAGTTGTTGATTGGCTTGATTGAGGCGATCGGCGATCGCTTCGCGCACATCACAGTTGACTTCAGAGTCAGCTAGTACTTCCTGCGCCATTTCTCGATAAACAGCGCTAGTAGTGAGATCTACTTCATCAAGTTGGTTGAGATTTTCATAAACAGTCTCAAGAGAAACCGACACATTAGTTTTCATAATTTCCATAAATTATTCCTTAAGTTATGACAGGCAAGGGGCTTAAGCCCCTTGTTACTAGACTGGTTTATGGTAAATCGGTATCACCCATGAGATAGCGATCGCATTCACGGGCCGCGCCACGACCCTCATTAATTGCCCAGACGATCAGACTTTGACCACGGCGGCAGTCTCCTGCGGCAAAGACACTGGGAAGACTGGTAGTGAATTGACCATGATTGGCTTTGACATTGCTACGGGGATCTCGCTCCACGCCTAATGAATCAAGCAAAGGTTGTTCTGGACCAAGGAAACCCATTGCCAACAGCACAATCTGAGCAGGAATCAGCTTCTCAGTACCAGCCACTTGCTTAGGAATGAATTGACCTTTATCATTACGTTCCCATTGCACTTGGACGGTGTGAACAGCTTTAACTTGACCATTTTCGTCTCCCTCGATCTTAGTAGCAGTAGTGATATAAGCCCTTGGATCGTCACCAAACTTTGCACTCGCTTCTTCTTGTCCGTAGTCCATTTTGTAGACTTTTGGCCACTCAGGCCAAGGATTGTCCTTAGCGCGAGTTTCTGGAGGCTTAGGCATAATCTCTAGCTGAACAACACTATTGCAGCCATGACGAATCGATGTTCCCACGCAGTCAGTGCCAGTATCGCCGCCGCCAATAATCACGACATCTTTACCCTGTGCCGAAATAAATTCATCCCCTACCTTTCCATTCAGAACTGTCTTAGTATTGGCAGTTAGAAATTCCATCGCGAAATGAATACCTTTGAGTTCGCGTCCTTCGATACTTAAGTCGCGGGGCTTAGTTGCGCCAGTACAAATAACTACCGCATCAAATTCTTTAAGTAAATCAGCCGCCGCTAAGTCCTTGCCAATTTCGGTGTTGCAAACAAATTTGATCCCCTCTTGCTCAAGGATATTCAGGCGGCGCAATACCACTTTTTCTTTGTCCAACTTCATGTTAGGAATGCCATACATGAGCAACCCACCCGCGCGATCGCTACGTTCGTATACTGTGACCCAATGCCCTGCTTTGTTAAGTTGAGCAGCAGCGCTCAATCCTGCGGGACCTGAACCAACTACGGCGATTTTTTTGCCAGTGCGCTTAGCAGGTGGTTCGGGGACGATCCAGCCCTCTTCCCAGCCTTTGTCAATGATCGAATACTCGATATTCTTGATTGTTACAGGAGGATTGTTAATGCCTAGTACACAGGAGCCTTCGCAAGGAGCAGGGCAAACCCGACCTGTAAATTCTGGAAAATTATTAGTTTTGTGCAGGCGATCAAGGGCTTCGCGCCATAGTCCGCGATATACCAAGTCGTTCCATTCGGGGATGAGGTTGTTGACGGGGCAACCGCTTGCCATGCCACTAATTAGGTTGCCTGTATGACAAAACGGTGTACCGCAGTCCATACATCTTGCGCCCTGTGTGCGAAGATTTTCATCGGGCATGTGGACATGAAATTCATCCCAGTTCTTGATGCGATCGCTTGGTGATATTTCGGTCGGTGCTTCGCGAAGGTACTCAATAAATCCTGTCGGTTTTCCCATTAGTTTACTTTTCTAAGTTTTGCTAACTAGCTTGTAAATTATTTTTAAATTGCTTACCTTGATTCTAAGCATAATTTAGGAAATTCTTTCATATTCAAACCAAAAAACGAGTGACGATGCAACGCGCCGCCACTCATTTTCTGATTTTAATAGCCTTAATACTTAGTTAAACCAGACTATAAAGTTAAATAGGTTGCCTCCAAAAGCACTAACCATCTCGTTCCAAACATTAATGTCAGTAATCTTTCCTTTTTCCAGATAGGGCGTAGCCGCAGTGCCTTGCACCCATGACACGAGATCAAAGGCGCGAGGCTCAGTGAAAATTTTGGCAAAATTAATGCTCAATTTATCATCACGCCAAAATGGAATATTTTTTTTCCCATCAAGAATTGTGGCAATTTCGTCAAGGGACTTAAGCCAAGATTTGACCATCGCATCGGTGACGCGCACGTTAGGAATTACCGATAATTGCTGAGGATTGGGAATCCATTCGCGATCGCGATCTGTTTCTGCCAAAATTGACTTCCATGACTCACGACTCAGGCTGATCACCGATTTCATGTGATTGAGGATCGTGGTCATGCGCTGTGGCTCGACTAGTGGGAATTTCGTAAGATGGATTGCTGAGACTAAATCGAGAATTTCAAAGAAAC